>JBOIDM010000133.1:0-5344 GCA_050740575.1 Gammaproteobacteria bacterium | reverse complement strand
CCCCCCACCGCGCCCTGGAGACTTCGGTCTCGGCGATACATTCCGGTTTCCCTTCGTCACCATCGAAGACGCGGTGATCCTGTCGCCTTCGGAGTTCCTCGTCATCAACGACAACAATTTTCCGTTTTCGGCCGGCCGTAACCCGAGCCGTCCCGATGACAATGAATTCATTCGAGTCTTACTCGACGACACACTCGACGTCGACCCAGAAGTGCTGGTGCGGCCCCCGCTGCTGACGCCTGCCGGGATCTTCGAGCAATTGACCGATACCAACCCGAACTACACCAACGGAAAAGCGAGCTCCCTGGTCTTCGAAAAGGTCTACCGTCGGCCCCTGCCCACCGGCATCGCCAGCCCGTCCTTTGGCCTCGGGACCAGTGAGTTCATCGGTCAAGATGGAGGCGATGTCTTCGCTACTCGACATTGGCTACAATTTCGATGGAACGCAGTCACCCGTGGTGCAGCGCCTCGACGCTGCGATTGTCACCACTCCGGTCTTTTCAGTACCCAACTTCTACGGTGCTCACGGCTATAATCCGAAGCGCCGGAGCATGAGTGCGATCTTTATCGCCTCCGGTCCCGATATCCGGGTGGGAAGGATCGAGCGGGCGCGCAACATCGACATTGCGCCTACCGTTTTGAACCTGCTCGGGGTGCGCGGATCCGACACGATCGAGGGTAAACCGCTCTGCCCTGATGCTCAGCGCGCGTTGCGCGACGAGACCACGATAAAGCTGTCTGGACCGGCGGCGAAGACTCCGTACATGAGCACCAAATTCTCGCCCGATGGGTCGGAAACGCGCGGAACCGTCAATAACTGCGCGAACGGCGCCACGCCGTGGGGCACCTATCTGACCTGCGAGGAGAACTGGGCCGGGTATTTCCGGCGTATCGCCGCGACCGATGACCCCAATCGCACGGCGAAGGAGCTGGCCTCGTTCGCGCGCTACGGCGTGGTGGGTGACGGCCGCGAGCTATGGGCGACGGTGACCCCCGATACCGAGGACGACTTATACGGCCGCTGGAACGCGATGAAGCTCGGCGCCTCGGCCGACGGCAGCGACGATTATCGTAATGTCGCGAACACGTACGGTTGGGTGGTGGAAATCGATCCGTTCAATAGAAAGTCAATCCCCAAGAAGCGCACCGCGCTTGGCCGTTTCGCGCACGAAGGCGCGTGGCTCGGGCCGGCAAAGAAGGGCGAGCCGCTCGTGTCCTACATGGGCTGCGATGCGCGCAACGAGTACATCTATAAGTACGTGTCGAACCGGCGCTGGGATCCCCGCGACGCCAACCAGGGGATGGCTGCGGGCGACAAGTATCTGGACGACGGCAAGCTCTACGTGGCCACGTTCAACGCCGATGGTACCGGTGAATGGAGAGAGCTGAGCTTCGGGATCAACAATATTACCCCTGCCAACCCGGCCTATGCCTTCGCCGATCAGGCCGACGTGGTAATCAACACGCGTCTCGCTGCCAACGCGGCGGGCGCCACCAAGATGGATCGCCCGGAGTGGGCCGCCGTGCATCCGAAGAACGGCGAGGTGTATGTCACCTTGACCAATACCAACGCCTCGAGCCGTCCGATCACCAGTGTCGACGCCACCAATCCACGTTTTTATAACGACCGGAAAACCACCGGCGAGGATCAGCCGGATGGCGGTGTTTCACGCCCGCGTTCCGCGACCATCGCCATCACCAGGACGACGGCGACGAAATCGGAGTCTGACGGGTTCTACCGGCGCTTTGCGGCCTTCTGGTCGAGCTTCGTCCACTGCTCGAACCTCTCTGCCAGGTGTCGCTCGATTTCTTCGGACCGCTTGCGATCGGCCTTGATCTGTTCGGCGCCTCGCTTGTGGTAATCCGCACGACTCATACCCGCGCTTAGTTCGTGCTGCTCGCGCTCGATCGCTTCAATCTCGGCGGGGAGCTGTTCGAGCTCGCGGGCCTCTTTGTAGCTCAGTTTAATGCGCGAGGCATTCGGCCTCACCCCGGCTCTCTCCCGGCCCTCTCCCACCACGGCCGGAGAGGGAGCGGAGGGCACGGTCCGCTGACTGAGCCAATCGCTGTAGCCGCCGGCGTATTCCTGCCACTTGCCGTTGCCCTCGGCCACGAGCGTTTGCGTAACTACGTTGTCGAGAAAACTGCGGTCGTGACTTACAAGGAACAGCGTCCCGGGGTAGCGCTGCAGCGTGTCTTCGAGCAGCTCGAGCGATTCGATGTCGAGATCGTTGGTCGGTTCGTCGAGCACCAGCACGTTGGCGGGACGTGCGAAGAGGCGCGCGAGCAGCAAGCGGTTGCGCTCGCCGCCGGAGAGCATTTTTACGGGTGCCTGGGCGCGCTGCGCCGAAAACAGAAAGTCCGCTAGGTAGGTCATCACGTGCTTGCGTTCGGCACCTATCCGCACCCAGTCGGAGCCGGGACTGATGCTGTCGAGCAGCGTGCGCTCGGGATCGAGCTGCTCGCGCATCTGATCGAAGTACGCCACCTGTAAATTGATGCCGAGCCTCACTTCGCCGGTGTCCGGTGTCAATTGGCCGAGGATGAGTTTGAGCAGGGTGGATTTACCGGCACCGTTCGGGCCAATGAGTCCTAGGCGATCGCCTCGCTGGACATGCAGCGACAGGTCCTGAACGATCGTTCTCTCGCCGAAGCGCTTGCCGACGCCGCGCAGTTCCGCCACCAGTTTGCCCGAGCGCTCGCCGGCATCGAGTGTGAGTTTGACGTTACCGAGACGCTCGCGCCGGGCCGCGCGCTCGCGTCGCAGTTCTTCGAGCCGACGCACGCGGCCTTCGTTGCGGGTGCGGCGTGCCTTGATGCCTGCGCGGATCCACACCTCTTCCTGTGCCCAGAACTTGTCGAACTTGCGATGGGCGACGTTTTCGGTTGCGAGCTGAGCGGCCTTGCGGCTCTCATACGCCTTAAACTTGCCGGGATAGGAGCGCAGGATCCCGCGGTCGAGCTCAACGATGCGATTGACCACGCGATCGAGAAACGCACGGTCGTGGGTGATGACGATGGCGGTCGTACCCTTCAGCACCAGGTCTTCGAGCAAGGTGATGCCGTCGATATCGAGATGATTGGTCGGCTCATCGAGCAGCAGGAGATCGGGTTGGCCTGCGATTGCGAGCGCAAGTGCCGCCCGCTTGCATTCGCCGCCTGAAGCCGTGTCGGGCGCTTGCGCCGGATCGAGGCCGAAGCGATGCAGGTACTCCACGAGCCGGGCTTCCAGGCGCCAACGCTCGCGCTCGTTGTGGATGCGGTTGAGCTCACCGCGGATGGCGAGGCTTTCGCGCAGGGTCAAGGCGAGCGGCAATTCGGGCTCCTGCTCGACGAGCACGACGCGCAGGCGGTCCTGGCGCTTGATCTCGCCGTCATCGAGTGCCGCGAGTCCGGCGATTACCCTCAGGAGCGACGACTTACCGGTTCCATTGCGGCCGATGAGTCCGATGCGCTCGCCTTCCAGCACCGCGAGACCGGCGCGATCTAGCAGCGGACGCAGTCCGTAAGCGAGCTCCGCGTCGAGGAGGCTGAGGATCGCCATGCGGAATGCAGCGCTAGCCGATCAGCTTTTTATCCAACAGGAGGTTAAGCGCGAACCTCACGCCGAACCCGGTGATATCCGTCGGGACATGCGCGAGGCCGCCCTTGTGTGTACCGCTGGAGAGATCCACGTGTATCCAGGGGATATCGTGCTTGACAAAGCGCTGTAGAAAACGCGCCGCGACGATATGATCGGCGATACCTTCTTCATGGCATTGCTTGGTGTCCGCCACGGTGCTTTCGAGGAATTCATCATAATCCTCATCGATCGGAAACGGCCACACGCGCTCGCCGCTGTCGCTCCCGGCCGCGATCAAGGCCGGCAGGTACTCGGGCCGATTGGTAAACACGCCGCTGTAGGCATTGCCGAGCGCGCGCTTGCACGCTCCGGTCAAGGTCGCGAAATCAATCATCAGTCCGGGTTTTTCGCGCGAGGCGAGCGCGAGCGTATCCGCTAAAACCATGCGTCCTTCGGCGTCGGTGTTGATGACCTCAATGGTGGTCCCGTCCGAAGCCGTCACCACATCATTGGGTTTATACGCGCGCGGTCCGATGTGGTTGGTCGCCAGCGCCATCCAACAGTGTGCCGGGAAGGGGACCTGCAAGCGCGTCAAGGCGAGCAAGGTCCCGAGCGCCACCGCACTGCCCTGCATGTCCTTATGCATGCCGAGCATGAAGTTCGCGGGTTTGAGATTCACCCCTCCGGTGTCAAAACAGATTCCCTTCCCGACGAGCGTGACACCGCCCCGTTCGCGCTTGCGGGCCGGATGGTATTGGAGATGGATGATGCCGGCGTCCGGTTCGGGACTCCCTTGCGCTACAGCCAAGAAGGCGCCGGCTTTTTTTTGCGCGAGCGCCCGGCTGTCCAGGAATTCCATCTTCCAGCCGTTTTCCTTGGCCAGCACCGCCACCCGCTTGCGATAGAGGCGCGGCGTCAACTCATTAGGCGGCAGACCGGTAAGGCAGCGGGCAAGATTATTTCCCTCGGCCTCCGCGAAGGTCCGCTTAAACCCATCTTTCGCCTCGATACCGTACAGGCGTACGAGTTTGAGCGCTTGCGGCTCCTGCTCGGAACGCTTGTAGCGAGGCATCTCAGCGCTCGCCGCCAACAGGGCCGCCAGCAGCGCCTCGGCCATACGTTCGGCCTCTGCGCCATGAAATCCCGCGATGACGATACCGATCTCGGACGGCCGGGCGCGTAGCGGGTCCGCCACCGTGCGGCGTGCGAGGGTGAGTAGATTGAAAGCGGTCGTCTTAGTCCCGGCGCCCGCGATAGATATTTGAGATGCGATGCCGTTCGGGAGATTCAAGACCAGAGGCGAGCGGTCCGGTTGCGGCTTTCCCCGGCGGCGACTCACGCGCAGGATACAATCACCGTACGGCAGCGTTTTACAGACTTGCTCGAATCCCGCGGCTGGGAGCAACGCGATCCAGTGCTCTAGCGAATCGAGGGCCGCATTTCCCGGAAGTGTCTTATGTTGTTGGAGCTTAAGCGGGAACGGCATAGCCCTAAGTATACTTGAAGCGGATCCCCGGTGTGCGCCTGGTAACATCGCCGAGCGGTGAACTAAGATCACGCATGAAGCCTGAGAGGTTTATGAAAAAGAGCATGCTATGGAAAATCACCCTGATCCCGACCCCCAAGAGACCCAGGAGTGGATCGAATCCCTCGATGCCGTCATCGAGCGCGAGGGCACCGGGCGGGCCCATTTTCTGCTGGAGAAGCTGGTCGAGAAAGCCCGCCGCTCCGGAGCCTATCTCCCCTATTCCGCCAACACCGCCTATCTAAATACCATCCCAC
>JBOIDM010000132.1:0-5021 GCA_050740575.1 Gammaproteobacteria bacterium | reverse complement strand
AGGGTATGATCGCGCATTCTTGGCGCGGTGGCGCGCAACGAGGCGTAGAGATCAAGCGCCCGCGCCGCGGTTCCGCTCATATCGAAGGCGGAGGCGGTCCGTTGTGCGCCTTCCCGCAACCGTTGGCGCGCCTCGGAGCCTAGCGCGGCGACCCACGCGAGCGCGGCCACAAAGCACTCGGGATCTTCCCGCTTTAACAGACGCCCGTTCTCTTCATCGCGCAGCATCTCGCGCACGCCCGATGCGTCTAGGGCCACAACCGGCACGCCGGCGCACATGGCCTCGGCCAGGACCATCCCTTGCGTTTCCGTGTGGGACGCGAAGGCGAAGACATCCATCGCCTGGTAAGCGTCGCTGAGATCGCGCTGATCGAGCGCCCCGGTGAGAATCAGCCGCTGCGCGAACCCCGCGCGGGTGAAGCCCAAACGCAAGTCCTCGCTCGCCGGTCCGCTGCCGACGATGAGACAATAGGCGTTCTGGTTTCCCTCCAGGAAGCGAATACCGGCCTTTGTCAGAAAACTCAGGTTCTTTTCCGCGGCCAGCCGGCCGGCGTGCCCGAGCACGAACGCCCGCGCCGGGATCCCATATTTTCTCCGAAACGCCCGCCCATCGCCGCCCGCGAAGAGCGGCAGGTTGATACCGGTCGGGATCACCTGAATCGGGGTTTCGACGCCGCGCTCGCGCAGCAGCTCGGCCACCGTTTGGCTCGGTGCGATCACCGTATCACAGAGGTTGCAATACCCGGCGACCAGGTCGACGACGAAATCCTTCATCGTTTGCGAATCCCCCGGTGCGTAATGGGTGTATTTCTCGTACATCGTATGGTAGGTGAATACCACCGGCAGACGACGCGCCGCCGCGACGCGCAGGGCCGTACCTCCCAACAGAAACGGATGATGGGAGTGGACGATCTCGGGACGAAACTGCTTGAGCGCCGCCACCAACCTCAGGGGCGCCGGCATCGGCACCGAGAAGGCGCTGCCGTTGAAATCCTTGACGGCCGGAAAACGGATCACGCCGCGTTCGTTCTCGGGGGTGCCCTTGAAGAGCGGCGCCGCCACGAGCACTCGGTGGCCGCGGGCGCGGAAGGCGCCGGCAAATCCTTCCACGCTGCGCGCGACGCCTCCCACGTGCGGTGCGTAGGTATTGGTCATCATCAGGATATTCATCGTGGATCCCTTGTTGTTCTTCTATAGCCCGCGTATTTTCTTATCGCGGCATGCGCCGTGGCGCGAGCCGTCCAGATCGAAGCATAGGCTCTGGGAGAGCGTTTTCTCCAGTTGCGATTCTGAATGATACCCGCTGCCAGGCACCGGGAATAGCAGGACGCGCAAGGTACACAGAACACCGGCTATAATAGGTAAGGCGGCCGGAGGCGGATGACCCGCAGCAACATAACAACCGACATTACGGGTAACGACCCATGATCGTCCGGCGCTCACCGTTCATGGGCGGCGCTACAACGATTGGAGGCAGTGAACTATGAGTCAGATCCTACAAGAAGTACTGGCCGCGAATGCAGGCTATGCGGCGAACTTTGGAGACAAGGGCAAGTTGGTGATGCCTCCGGCGCGGCGTTTTGCCATCCTGACCTGCATGGACGCGCGCCTGCAACCCTCGAAATATGCCGGCCTCGCGGAAGGCGATGCGCACGTCATTCGCAATGCCGGCGGACGGGCAAGCGATGACGCGATCCGTTCCCTGGTCATATCCTACAAACTCTTGGGCACGCGCGAATGGTTCGTCATCCACCATACGAATTGCGGGATGGAATTCTTCACCGACGAGCTGATGCGCGGTCTGCTGAAAAACAGTCTGAAGACCGCGGTGCTCGATGCCGGCGGTTTTCGCGACGTTGGCCCCGGACCGGGCGCCTCGGAAGGCGATTACATCGACTGGCTCACGATCAAGAACCAGGAGGAGAGCGTCGCGGCGGACGTGCGGCGCATCCGCAATCATCCCTTGGTACCTCGGGAGATACCGATCTATGGCTTCATTTACGACGTCGGGACCGGCCGTCTCAACGAAGTCAAGGAAGCGATGGCCGTCGGCCAAGCGGCTTAGTTCGGCGGGAGCGCAGAGTGGTCCCAATGCTGATGTCGTGCAACGCTTGGTCAAGGGCGGGGTTCCTACCCCGCCCGCGAAGTAACATTTATTTCCTGCTGGCATCGGCTATGGTGCTGGGCTCCGTTGGGGCACGGGCGGACGAAACCTGCATGTCGCCCTACATGGCCAAGATCGTTGGCCAGGAAGATTTCGCCTATGTCTGGACCTTGGGGCAGGTGGGCGTGGGCGACGAGCAAGACAAGCTCGTGACCATCGATGTGAACCCAAAATCGGCCAAGCACGGCACGGTGGTTCACACCGTATCGGTCGGCGGCCGCAACGAAGCCCATCACGGGGGATTCACCGATGACCGGGCTTACTTCTGGGCGGGGGGGCTCGACACCAGCCGGATCTTCATCTTCGACGTGCGTACCGAGCCCTCGAAACCGCGCCAGGTTAAAACCATAGACGACTTCGTGGCCAAGAGCGGGGGCGCCGTCGGACCGCACACCTTCTATGCGATGCCGGGCCGGATGCTGATCACGGCGCTGTCGAACCATCGCGACCACGGGGGCCGCACGGCGCTCGTCGAATACACCAATGAGGGCAATTACCTCGCGACCTACTGGATGCCGACCGACGATAACCTTCAGGGCGCGAAAAAGTCCGGGACCCACGCCGATGGCTATGGCTACGATGTGCGCGCGCTCCCGAGACGCAATGTGTTGGTGACCTCCTCGTTCACCGGCTGGTCCAATTACATGATGGATTTCGGCAAGCTGCTGCAGGATCAGGCGGCGATGAAGCGCTTCGGGAATACGGTCGTGATCTGGGACCTGCACGCGCGCAAGCCCAAAACCGTCCTCGATGTCCCGGGCGCGCCGCTCGAGATCCGCTGTGCCTGGCAGCCGAACCACAATTATTGCTTTACCTTCACCGCCTTGACCTCGAAGATCTGGTTGATCCACGAGGACGCTCAGGGCGTGTGGCACGCTCAGGCGGTCAGCGACATCGGAGACCCAGCCAAGACACCGTTGCCGGTGGATAGCTCCTTGAGCTCCGAGGACGATCTCCTGTGGATCGCTAGTTTCTCGGACGGACTGGTGCGGCTTTTCGATGTGCGCGATCCCTTCCACCCGAAACAGATCTATGAGAAGAAAATCGGGGCGCAGCTCAACATGGTGTCGCAAAGCTGGGACGGGAAACGGCTTTATTTCACCAGTTCCTTGCTGGCCAACTGGGACAAGAAGGGCGCGGACAACGAGCAGTTCTTCAAGGCCTTCCGATGGGACGGAAAGCAGCTCACCCAACGGTTTGCGATCGACTTTAGCAAAGAAAAATTAGGGCGTCCGCACATCATGCGCTTCGGCGCTTATTCGTTGTATGCGCAGAGCCCGGGTAGCGAAAGCTTGCGCATTGCAGCGCACGAGCAACAGCGATCTGCGCGTTAGCGCCATCGTAACGGTGCTCGTCGCATGGATGGCGGCGGGGTTCGACGTCCGCGCGCAGGGCTTGAGTTATCCCGAAGCCGGATCCTATGCGTTACCGCCCCTGAAGCCGGCAGGAGACGGCGAGGTCCTGACCGGCGGGGGCGCGGTCACGACCTTGCACGAGCTTTATGCAGGCAAGCTCGTCGTTCTGAGCCTCGTCTATACCCGCTGTGCGGACGCCGAAGGCTGTCCGTGGGCCACGGCGCTGCTCCGATTAGCTAGAAAGCGGCTCGACCGCGACGAGCCCGAGATCGGGGCTCGGACCCGTTTCATCACCCTGAGCTTCGATCCCGAGCACGATTCCCCCGCCATCATGCGGCGCTACGGCACACCGTTCGCGCAGGGCAGCGACTGGGTGTTCGCGACCACCGAGTCGCCCGCGGCCCTCGCGCCGATCCTGCGCGCCTACGGTCAGGAGGTACGATCGGATCCTTCGCCGAGGGGCGGCGCGGGTCTCGCGCACCTCTTGCGGGTATTTTTGATCGACGCAAAGCGCATGATCCGAAATATCTACGGCGCTTCGGTGCTCGATCCCGCGCTCCTCGTCAATGATCTCAAGACGCTGGAGCGGGAAGCGCGCGTTGGCCGGCCGGCTGCGCTACCGGCGGCCGAGGGGAAGCTGGGCGGGAAGCGCCGTGCCGATGTAATTCTCCGGGCGCTTGACCCGCCGCGAGGCCTCCCCCCAACGCCCGTGCCCGCGGACAACCCGCTGACCGAGGCCAAGGCGTCTCTCGGCCGCATGCTCTTCTACGACCGCCGCCTGTCCTTGAACAATACGATGTCGTGCGCCATGTGCCACATTCCGGATCAGGGTTTCACGAACAACGCGCTCGCGACCCCGCCCGGTATCGAGGGCCGCTCGGTGCGCCGCAATGCCCCGAGCCTCTACAACGTCGCCTACCAGAAGCTTCTTTTCCATGACGGGCGCGAGATTGCACTGGAGACGCAAGTCTGGTCGCCGCTCCTGGCGCCAAACGAGATGGGGGCGCCGTCGGTGGGATGGGTCCTCGATAAAGTGCGCCGCTCGCCGGGCTATCAGGGTCTTTTCGAGCGGGCCTTTGGCCGCCCCGCGGGCATGGAAACGATCGGACAGGCGATCGCGAGCTACGAGCGCACGCTCATTTCCGGCAATAGCCCGTTTGATCGCTGGTACTACGGAGGGGACCGCGCGGCGCTCGGTCGCGAGGCCCGGCGCGGTTTCAAGCTCTTTACCGGCAAAGCGCGCTGCGGCGCCTGCCACCTGATCGAAACGAAGCATGCGCTATTCACCGATCAGGAACCGCACAATACCGGCATTGGCTGGCAACGCTCGATGCACAGGCGCACCGAGGAGACCGCTGTCCCGATCGCACCGGGCCTCAATGCGGCCGAGCACCTCGTGGTAGCGGTGGGCGAGCCGCCCGCCACCGATCTCGGCCGCTATGAAGTCACGCAAGACCCCGCCGACCGCTGGCGTTACAAGACACCCAGCCTGCGCAACGTTGC
>JBOIDM010000131.1:0-4380 GCA_050740575.1 Gammaproteobacteria bacterium | reverse complement strand
CGATCGGACCGGCGCCGAGACAGTCAACGCGACGCTCGAGGGCCTGCACCGGGAATTGTTCTCGGAGTCTAACCCGATACCGGCGAAATGGGCTCTAAACCAAATGGGTTTGGTCAAGAAGGGCATTCGCCTACCCTTGACCTGGCTCGCCGAGGCGTACCACAGCCACGTGAGGGCGGCGATGGCACAAGCGGGGCTCGCTAACGCGGCATCTTCGTGACTGCGGCGGCGCGCCCACGATATCTCCGCAGTCAGCCAATGCATGAGGTGAGTTGAGGTGTCGCGAATACGGTCAACGGCCTTGGTCGCGGCTGCGCTTGCGATCGCCGGATGCGCGTGGTTTCCGACGTTCGATGACGTCATCCCCGACAAGCAGAAGGAGTATCAAAAGAGTCAGTCGCTCCCCGACCTGGAAGTACCCCCCGATCTCACCACCGAGTCCATCCGCGACACCCTGGCGGTACCGGATGTGGACGCGAGCGGAACTGCAACCTATTCAACCTATCAAGAGCGCATAGCCCAACAAAAAAAACAGCCGGAAGCCGGATCGGCGGAGAGCCCGAGCGCGGCCAAGCCTGGGGCGCTGGCCGATGAGACGCTGCTAGTCATCGACGCCGAGCCCGCCGTGGTATGGGCCGGGCTGCGGCCGTTTTGGAAAGACCGCGGCTATGCCTTGGATCTCGATGACGAAGATCTCGGAGTCTTGGAAACCGGTTGGGTTGAAAACAGCGTCAAGCAAGAGCGCGATCGCTTCAAGGTGTTCATCGAGGCCGGCAAGGAAAGCGGCACGACCGCGCTCCGCCTCTCCCATGTGGGCGAGGCGCTCACGCCGGTCGGAGAAGACCTCGAGTGGCAGGAACGGCCCAGAGACGCGACGATCGAGGGCCGCATGGGTGCGCGCTTGAAAAAAGCGCTGAGCGGCCGCCCCGTTGAATCTACCGCGGAAGCCGAGCCGCCTCGCCCCCGTCCCAAGCCGAAAAAATTATCGAGGCCGGCCCCGACGTCGGGCCCCATCCGTGCGGAACTGCTGAACGCGGGCGAAGGCAAAGCCTATCTGCGGGTATCCAACGACTTCGCCCAGGTGTGGCGCAATACCGGTTTCGCGCTGGGACAGATCGGAGCCAAGGTGGAAGATGAAGACCGATCGCGCGGCAGCTATTACCTACGTTTTTCAGATACCACCGCCCCAAAACCCGAGAAGGGCTTTTTATCGAGCTTGGCCTTCTGGCGCGACGATAACGACGATGAGTTTGAGATCCATCTCACGGACGTCGGCAATAATACCGAGGTCATCGTGTTGGATCCGGACGGGAATTGGGATAACAGCGCGGCCGCCGCGCGCATCCTGCAGCTATTGCTCGCGGAACTGAATGAGTGACCCACGGTACGCGACAGAGGTGTTAGGCTCGAAGTAACGTTTGCAGAGCTTCCTACCGGGATTGGCGGGTGGGCAGTGCCAGCGCCAACATCAAGGCATCTTCTCTGCCCACGTGGGCCGGATAGTAATCCGGCCGCAGACCGATCTCCTTGAACCCGGCGCGCGCGTATAGCTGTCGCGCCCGCTCATTCGAGGGCCGAACTTCCAGAAACATCGTCTCCGCGCCGCGCTCGCGTGCGTCCTCGAGCACATGTTCCAGTAGCGTGCGCCCGAATCGCCTACGCTGCCAGCGCGGTTTGACACAGAGGTTCAACAGATGCGCCTCGCCGGCGGCCACGGTCATGAAACTATAGGCGCCGATGAGACTTTCGTGTTCCAGCACCCAGCAGATGTAACCACAGCGAATGCAGTCGATCATCACGCCCTTGCTCCAAGGGAAGTCATAGGCCTGCCGTTCGATCTCGATCACTTCCGGCACATCGCGCTCGAGCATCGGCCGCAAGGTGACGGTCGTGGGCTTGAGCAGAGCGCTCATGCCGGCGTCTCCCGCATCGATTTCCGATACAGTCGCCTCGCGAATAATAAGTCTTGCCAGACCTTGCGCTTCTCCCGCGGGGAGCGCAGCAGATATGCCGGATGATAGGTCACGACCAACGGAATCCGGCGTTCCCCGTACGCGTATGCCTGGCCGCGGAGTCTGCCGATCGGGGTGCCGGTTTTGAGCAGATTCTGACCCGCGATCCGGCCGACCGCGAGGATGATTCGCGGCGCCACGAGAGCGATTTGGCGTTCCAGGAACGGGGCGCAGCAGTTGATCTCTTCAGGCTGC
Organism: Gammaproteobacteria bacterium; assembly: GCA_050740575.1. Lineage (GTDB taxonomy): Bacteria > Pseudomonadota > Gammaproteobacteria > JACCXJ01 > JACCXJ01 > USCg-Taylor. Next base: position 2,173 of record JBOIDM010000131.1, on the reverse strand, counting down.
GGATCGCGATTATTCGGAGGCCGGCACTTCAAGATATTGGCGATGAAGACCTGCTCGCGTTTGAGACCCACGGCAAGCAGCATGGCCGTGAGCAATTGCCCCGCCCGGCCGACGAAAGGCTCTCCCTGACGGTCTTCCTCGGCCCCCGGCGCCTCGCCGATGACGAGCCACTCCGCGCGCGGATGGCCGACGCCAAACACGGTTTGCGTGCGTCCGCGGTGCAGCTCGCAGCGCGTGCACTCCGCCACCGAGCGCCGCAATTCCTCCCAGCTCATTCGTGTGACCACGGGCACGGCGTTAGCGTCTCCGACTGATGCCGCGGTCTGGTGCTCACGCCCCGCGGCGCGGCGGCGCCAGACATCGATCCCCATCGCCTCGAGATAGCGTGCTCGGCTCAACATGTTAGCGCATCGTTATACCTGACCCGATGTCTGCGGGTGGTGCCGCTCGGGGGCCGTCAATACTTTGTTCAGGGCGTTGATATAGGCCTTGGCCGCGGCAATGATGATATCGGTATCCGCGCCCTGACCGTTCACGATTCGCCCGGCGCGCTCCAAACGCACCGTCACCTCCCCTTGCGCATCGGAGCCGGTCGTGATGTTATTGACGGAGAACAACTGCAGGTTACAACCGCTCTCGATAATGCCTTCGATGGCTTTAAAGGCGGCATCCACCGGCCCGCTGCCATCGGCGATCCGCTGTTGCTCATCACCATTGAACTGAAGGGTGATGCGCGCTTTTGGGGTCTCTCCGGTCTCGGAGCAGACCTTAAGCGAGACCAACTTCACGGCTTCGACGCCACTGGAGACATGGGTCTCGGTGACCAGCGCCTGCAGATCTTCGTCATAGATCTCATGCTTCTTGTCCGCTAGCTCCTTGAAGCGCATGAAGGCCTCGTTGAGGTCCTCTTCGCGGGTAAAATCCACGCCGATCTCGCGCAACCGGGTGCGAAACGCATTACGGCCAGAATGTTTGCCGAGCACCATTCGGTTCGCGTGCCAACCGACATCTTCGGCGCGCATGATCTCGTAGGTCTCCCGGCTCTTGAGCACGCCATCTTGATGAATGCCGGATTCGTGGGCAAAGGCGTTCGCCCCGACGATGGCCTTGTTCGGTTGCACCGGAAAGCCGGTGATGTTGGATACCAGCCTCGAGCAATGCAGGATCTGAGTGGTGTCGATCCCCACGTCACAGGGAAACTGGTCGCAGCGGGTGCGGACCGCCATCACGATCTCTTCGAGCGCTGCGTTGCCGGCGCGCTCGCCGAGACCGTTAATCGTGCATTCGACTTGGCGCGCGCCATTGAGCACCGCGGACAAGGAGTTTCCGACCGCCATTCCCAAATCGTTATGGCAGTGCACGGAAAACACCGCCTTATCGCTGTTCGGCACCCGTTCGATCAGATCCTTGATAAGGGCTCCGAACTGGCTGGGAAGACTATATCCGACCGTATCCGGGATATTGACCGTGCGCGCGCCGGCGGCGATCACGGCCTCGAGCACGCGGCACAGAAACTCGAGATCGGAGCGCCCCGCATCCTCGGGCGAGAACTCGACATCCTCGACGTGACTGCGCGCCCGTTTCACGGCCTTGACCGCATGTTCGATGACTTGCTCGGGTGACATCTTGAGCTTGCTGCGCATATGAATGGGCGAGGTAGCGATAAACGTATGGATACGCGCCGAGCGGGCGCCCTTGAGCGCCGCGGCGGCGGTGTCGATATCGCGCCCCAGCGCTCGCGCCAGACCGCAGACGGTGCTTTCCTTGACCGCGGCCGCCACCGCATGCACGGCCTCGAAATCGCCCGTGCTTGCGATCGGGAAGCCCGCCTCGATGACATCCACGCGCATCCGCTCCAGGGCCTTGGCGATGCGGATCTTCTCATCCTTGGTCATCGAGGCGCCGGGGCTTTGCTCGCCGTCGCGCAAGGTCGTATCGAAAATGATCAACTTGTCTTTCATGCCTATCCTCCCGCCCGGCCGGGCGCGAGTCGTCTAAAAGGATACCGTTCTGGTGTCTTTAAAGGACACCGGCTGTCACGGAATGTTATGTCGATCGTTCTGCCCTAGCCGGGCAGCAGCGGGGAGGGCGGCGGCAGCGCGATCGGCGCCGTCTTGCAAACGGCGAACACGCACTTATCGGTGACGGCATATGGCATGAGGACGACTATACC
>JBOIDM010000130.1:0-6981 GCA_050740575.1 Gammaproteobacteria bacterium | reverse complement strand
AACATCTTCGGTGTACCGTTTACCTTCCTGCCGCATGAGGGAGGAGACGGACCGCCCCCGCCACCCCCGCCGCCGAAGACGGCGATTGAGCCTGTTTCCGACAAAGCGGAGTATGCGATCCGGTGGCTGGGACAGTTTGTGGCAGCGTTTTATGGCCCGTGTTCTAACCGAGACGAAGGTAACCGAGAGATTCACCGAGCACGACCTGCGCGCCAAGTGTGCTTCCGATGCCGAAAGTCTAGAGCACGCGCATCAGCTCTTGGCGCACGTAGATACCAGGCTAACGGCGCGTGTCTATCGACGCAAACCGGAACTTGTAAAGTCGGGAAAAGGGGTTCAAATCGCACAACGGGCCTTGAATCGTACAGCATCAAAAAACAGCTGCGTAACTTATTGATTTTGGCGCGCCCGGAGGGACTCGAACCCCCGACCACCTGGTTCGAAGCCGGTTGTGCTCTATCAAATCTTCCTCGGAATAATCAATAACATATGCGCCTATAATTGTACGGCGGTATCGCGAGATACGGCCAGGTAACCCCTTGATCCGTCGAGATACCGGCTTGTTCAATCGTACAGTTTGCGAGGGATGTGGATGTATATGATTCACGAACCAACTCCCGTTGCTTCGAGGCATTCCCGTAGCCTTTAGAGAGCACGTTATTCTTCCTGACAAGCTGGTTGTATCTGCGCATCCAATCTAGGTGAGCTGTAATATGATTACTGGCCAGGCCAGTCGAAGCATAAGTCCGAAAGATTTTTGCGGACCACTCGTCCGGCGTCCAGGGCCAAGAGTAGAGAACTTATTGAGAACTTTCAACCCATCGATAGGCCAGGTCTCCAAGGAAAGCCCTTAGCTTCCATCGGCCTGCGCTCTAACGACCGCTTCACCCTGCGCCGACGGTCCGTAGTTGGGGCAGCTACTGCCAGCTTGTAGCCGGTTAGCGACCGCCCCAGGCGGTCTGGTAATGGTTTACGCCTGTCCTTGACGCCCGCCGTAGAGCGTGTCTATAATGATGACAATGATATTGTTATGAGATCCGACAATGGTATTGTCAACTCTTTACTTTCCTCGGCTAGTCAAGGCGGTCGAAGAGCCCCTGGGTCTATATATCCAACCGGGACGGCTCGATCACAAGGTGGTATGTCAACTTCTGTCTGAAGACAGGCTTGCAATGACCGGCGTCATCTTCGACCCGACACAGAATGATATCCACGAGGAACTGCGGATCGAGATCGGCAAGCGTAATTTGGAGGCAGTGCTCGATCCCAAAATAATGGAGTTGGCGTCACTGGGTGGTTTTAGCGGACAACGGACAAATTTGCCGTGGGCCGGGAAGAGGCGGCATGTTCCCGCAGATCTCGGCGGACGCAGCGCCGACGCTGTAGCGGACGTAATCGCCCAGTTTGTAGCGCTTCACGGCTATAGCGCAGTTCTGGCCCCCAGTCACTATCTAGAGAACGGGGCCGAAGGTCAGTGGTGCGATGTGGACAGCCAATTGACGATCAAACTCAGAGACCGACTGGACAAGGCCGGTTGCAAAGAAGTTGCGATATTTTATCCGTTTGCCACCTCGACAAAGGTCTTCTATGACCCCGCGCAGCGCAGAAAGCTCAAAGACGTCTTGTGTAATCTTCCGATTGACCAACTTTGGTTGAGAGTCCAGTTGTTCGGCAGCAGCAGTGGACACCTTACACTCCGGCGTTACATCGAAGCCTGTCGCGACCTTCACGCGCTTCCGTTTCCGTTGATCGCCGAGAAGACTGGAAACATAGGACTGGCGCTGCTTGCCTTCGGTGCCGTGGGCGGTATTGATAGCGGAGTAAGCAGTGGGGAACGTTTCGACTTTAGGCGACTAACCCGTGAAAGCAATCCAGGACCAAAGTTTGGCCCTCACCAAAGAATCTATATCCCGACCCTCGGCCTTTTCTTACCACGTGATAGCGCGAGAAGCTTTTTCGCGCACCGGACCCTGAAGGCCAATTTCGCGTGCGTTAATACCGACTGTTGTCGACGCGGCGCCGACAGCATGATTGCAGACCCTCGTCGGCATTTCGTGCTGACGCGCATGGGAGAAGTCAGCTCGTTGAGCAATCTTCCTCCGACGCTCCGTCCAACAGAATACCTCGAACGCGTGCTGCGGCCCGCCACCGACAAGCTAGGTCGTGCCATGCAATACGACTTGGACGGTACGCTGAAAAACACGCTGGAAAAGACCCGTCGCAAGCTGGATGGCTGGCGAGATACCTTGGGAGAAATGAGTCGCACTCAACCAGCCATAACGCTATCTAAGGTTCCTGTTCGTCGCATCGTGCGGCTGAAGAGTGCCTGAATTACCACAACTACAAAACCTTAAGGAGAGCCCATAATGGCAGATGCAATTGCCGCCCGTCTGGATGAAATCCAAAAGCGAGGAGGCGTCACATCGCGCGAAGTTGCTCAACTGTTGAGCACCACTCCGGAGACCGTATCGCGCTGGCGTACTGGCAAAACTGAGCCACAGCCGGACAGACGCGATTACCTGTTGAAACTGGAATGGCTGGTCAGCGAGCTGTCCGAGCTCTATTCACCGGACGAAGCACGCCTGTGGCTATTTTCACCGCACAAGCTGCTTAATGGCGAGCGGCCCGTCGATCGAATTCAGAAGGGTGCGATGGAGGATGTCCTCACCGTCATTTCGCAGATCAAAGACGGCGCGTTCGTATGACGAGCGAATAACCGATGCTTTACAACCGTGAACTGCTGGAAAAACTGGATAAGTTCACGGCAGCACCCTGGCAGGGCGCCGTATACCGCTTCACTCTTGGAGAATATCCACCTGACCGCGAGAATACACGCGGGGCGAGGTGGAATCCGGTTGACGTAGCAACTATATACACCAGTCTTAGCCGAGACGTAGTCCTTGCTGAAGGCGAGCGGCTGATCGCAGTGCAAGGCATACCTCCGACAGTCAAACGAAACGTCTACACAATTGAGGTTAAACTTCATTCGGTGATGAATCTCGCAGACAAACAGGACTTGACAGTTCTTGGATTAACCGATGCTGACTTCGCTGGAGATGATCACTTCCGTTGTCAACTGGTTGGGGGTGCAGTCGAATGGCTCGGGCACGACGGTCTTCTGGTCCCATCTGCGCGCACAACGGGAACCAATCTCGTAATCTTTCCAAGTAAGCGTAAGCCAGACCATAAATTTGAAATCATTGATCGCGAGATTTCCTAGGCTGTGGGTGGCGAATTCGTAAATGTCGAGTTTAGCCCGTAGCGCTCGTTCCGTGCCGTCTGGCAGGCGCTGGCGATCGTGGTACCTTTCGTCTCATGCGCGAACTCCTCATACTGGCCATTCACCTCCTCACCACCGTCGCGAAACCGAGGAGGTCAAGTCGATTGCCTACGTCCCGGTTTCGCATCCGTTCGTCGAAAGGCTGATCGGGACGATTCGGCGCGAGTATCTTGATCGGATGTTCTTTTGGAACGCGGTCGACCTGGCGCAGAAGCTGGACGAATTCCGCAACTATTACAATGCCCATCGCGTGCACCGCTCGCTTGACGGTTCAACGCCAGCGCAACGCGCCGGAGCATCATCCCCTGCCAAAGCTGCGCTCGATCAATGTGCCTGGCTATACAGCATTGTCGCGGTCTCATTTGGACGCCGGTGGCAACGTGAGTGCGAATTCGCCACCCACAGGTCAGGCCGTTGCGGGGAGATCGAAGGACCGCGCGGGTGATCGTGGCGGTGCTCGGGCGGACAAGCCGAGATGACTGAGGGCAGGCGCAGCTCACCGTGCTCGATCATGCCGACGAGATCTTCGACGGTGGCTTCAGCTTTGGCCATCGAGGTCAGGCCCGACTCTGGGTCCGCTGACGTGTGGAGCTGGAACAGGCCAACCATGCCATTGCGCAACTGAGGAGCCTTGAATTGAAACAGACAATACGCCCCATCGGGGATGAGCGGCTCCATCGACCGAAGCCCGCGTACGAGCAGGGTTACCTTTTGTCCGAGTCCATGATCTCAAGCATACTTTCGGGCGCAGGCTTCGGGCGGCGGGTGTGTCTCTTGAGGATCGGCAGGACCTTTTAGGACACCGGTCTGGACGGATCACCACCCACTACTCCGCCGTGGAACTCAAGAGTCTGATCGACGCCGCAAACAAAGTTCATGGACAAAAGTCCCGCAAAAGTCCCGCACTCGTCTTGTTGAAGCGTAAAACTTGCTAAACAATATAGCCGTAACTGCTTGATATACAAACAGAACTATTGGCGCGCCCGGAGGGACTCGAACCCCCGACCCCCTGGTTCGAAGCCAGGTACTCTATCCAGCTGAGCTACGGACGCAAAGATGTAGTCTAGGCGATTAAGCTACTGCAAGACTCCCGCGGTGGTAGGCAAGCACGACGCAAGTATACTGTTATCCCTGTTCCCGGCCAATATTGTGATGTGCTAGTTTTAGCGGACAACGTACAATTGCGATCTTTTGACGCGACGAGACACTACGTAAGCCCGAGTTACGCCGGAGATTACAACATGAACCAACTTTTCCGTACCAAGCCGACGACCGTACACGATTTTACCGATAGCGGCCTCAAGCGATGCCTTACGGCGTTCGATCTCACCTTGCTCGGTATCGGCGCTATCATTGGCGCCGGCATTTTCGTGCTGACTGGACGGGCCGCGGCCACCGACGCTGGGCCGGCCATCGTTCTCTCATTCGTGATCGCCGGGATCGCCTGCACCTGCGCGGCGCTCGCCTACGCGGAGCTCGCTTCGAGCGTGGGTGGCGCTGGTTCGGCTTACGCGTACGGTTACGCAGGGCTCGGGGAATTCCCGGCCTGGGTCATCGGATGGATGTTGATTCTCGAGTATACGGTAGCTATTTCCACCGTTGCGGTCGGTTGGTCCGGTTATTTTAACAATGGACTACAGGCGCTATTCGGCGCCGGTCTTGTGGAAAGCCTCCTGCACGGTCCGTGGGAGATGACCAGCGGCGGGGTGACGGGGATCGTCAACCTCCCGGCGCTAGTCATCGTCGGTGTGCTCGGCGCGCTGCTCGCCACGGGCGCTAAGATCAGCGCTCAGTTCAACGCGGTGATGGTGTTCGTGAAGATCGCGGCTATCTTGCTATTTCTCGCGGTTGCGATAGGCCACCTTGAGCCATCGAACTGGATCCCGTTCGTCCCAGCGCCGGTCACCGATCCCGACGGGGCCATACACTTCGGGTGGCCCGGTGTGCTGACCGGCGCGGCCACCATCTTTTTCGCTTACATTGGGTTTGATGCGGTATCGACGGCCGCCGAGGAGTGCGAGAACCCGCAGCGCGATTTGCCGATCGGTATCATCGGCTCGCTCGCAGTCTGCACCGTGCTGTACATTGCAGTATCCGGCGTGTTGACGGGCATTGTGCCGTACGCCGAGCTTAAGACCGCCTCGCCGGTAGCGAGTGCGCTCCTCAAGGTTGGCGAAGGGTGGGCGGCCGGCCTTATTGCGCTCGGCGCTATCGCCGGCCTTACCACAGTTATGCTGGTTCTCTATTTCGCCATCACACGGATCCTATTCGCAATCTCTCGCGATGGGCTGCTGCCGCCCTTCTTTTCGCACATCAGCGAGCGGACCAAGAGCCCTGTGCGGGTCATCGTAATGATCGGCGCGATTATGTGCGGCCTTGCCGGCTTCTTGCCGCTCGACCGGCTCGCGGAACTGACGAACATCGGTACCTTGGGCGCGTTCGTGGTGGTGTGCGCCGGAGTGATTACGCTGCGCCGCACGCAACCGGCCATGGTCCGGGGATTTCGCACGCCCTTTGGCCCGGTTATTCCGTTGCTCGGTATCGGCTTTTGCCTGTGGCTCATGGTCAGCCTGCGAGTAGAAACCTGGCAGGCCTTCGGGGTGTGGCTAATCGCGGGATTAGCGGTCTATTTCAGTTACTCGATACGTCACAGTAAACTAGCGGGAGGCACACGACCCCTGGCGTAAATCATGATCGGCACGCGGCGCACGCGGGTGAGATTCGACCCTCACGTCTCAATCGGGTTCTTGGGTCGCAATCGAGATGTTGAGAAGGTGTAAGCGGCGCGCTGCATCCAGAACCGTTACCACTGTCTGATGCGTGGCTTTGGCATCCGCGCTGATGACGATGGTCGGGTTATTAATGCCTTTCGCGGCTTTGCCAAGCGCTTGCTCGATCGTAGCGAGCTTGGCATCGACTAAAGCCTCTCCGTTTATATTACAGCGACCGTCGGCGTCTAAGTTCACCTCGATTGCCTTGTCTCGGTCACGTTCTTCTTTCGTGGCTGCCTCGGGCAGGGTTAACGACAGTTGGGATTTCGCCACAAAGGTCGTTGAAACCATGAAGAAGATCACAAGAAATAGTAGTACATCGATCAATGAGATGAGATTGATTTCAACGTCATCGTGACGCAAACGCTTGAGTTTCATCGACCCAAACCCACGTAATGGAGATCCGTGCCTTCGCGATCGCCATGGATCACCTCGACGAGCTTCAATGCTTCTTGCTCCATGGAGACGACGAGCGCATCGACTCTCCCGCGCAAATACCGGTAAGCCATCAGTGCCGGGATCGCCACAATCAATCCGGCCGCGGTCGTGATCAACGCTTCGGCAATGCCACCGGAGACTACAGCGGGATCGCTCACACCGTGTTCGCTGATAGCCGAAAATGCCCGGATCATACCGGTCACCGTGCCCAGCAAACCGAGCAAAGGGCTCACAGCGGCGATGGTGCCGAGCGTATTGAGATAACGTTCCAAGTCCTGCACGACGTGGCGGCCGACGTCTTCAATACTCTCTTTCATTATTTGCCGGTCATGGCGCAATTGCATGAGGCCCGCCGCCAGGATTCGGCCCAAGGGTGAATGCTGTTTTAAGCTCTGGATACTCTTAGCATCCAAATGGTCTTTCTTAAACCACTGCCATTCCTGCGAGACCAGGTTCTGTGTGGTCTCGCGTTTTGTCTGCAAGCTCCACAAT
>JBOIDM010000129.1:0-4900 GCA_050740575.1 Gammaproteobacteria bacterium | reverse complement strand
GTTACCTCGCAGACACGCAAAACCTTGGGCTACTCGTGGGCGGGTTGATATGCACGGCGCTCCTGTGCGCGAGCGTCGGCACTCTTATCGCGGTATTCAGCAAAGCCTTGGATGACTTCGCGGTGGTAATGAACTTCTTTATCTTTCCGATGTACTTTCTCAGCGGCGCACTCTATCCGATCGAGCAGTTGCCCGGGGTGCTAAAAGCGTTGGTTTTAATCAATCCTTTCAGCTATGGGGTCGATTTAATGAAGCACGCGCTCACCGCGCGGGCGAGCCCCCCCTTCGGCGCGGAATTCGCGCTCTATCAAGACCTGCTGGTGCTGGTGGGCTTTTCGACCTTGGCCTTGGGCATCGCTTGTTACCGGTTCTCTCAGGCGTCGGTGTTCGAGACGCTGGCGCGCATGCTCAGTCATCGCAAGGAACACTAGAGCCTCACGGCAGTATACGGCGGAAAACCCGGTCCCCGGGCCGCAGCGCGTGCCGTAGCGCACCCGTGATATGCATGAGCGTCACCACCAGCAGCAGCAGCGCATTCGCCTCGTGTAACTCGGAGAAGAAATCGTTGAGCACGGGGTCTTTCCAACCCCAATGGGGTAACGGCCAGCCGAAAAAGCTCGTTGTGTAACCGCTAAACGATGACGAGAGATAACCGCTGAGCGGTTGCAGAAATATCAACACATAGAGAAGGGCATGGATCGCGCCGGCGAGGGATCGCTCCCACGGCGTCATGGAAGACGGCGGCGCCGGCGGGCGGTGGCCGGCTCTCCATCCCACACGCAGCACCGCCAGGAAAAATATCGTGATACCGACCGATTTGTGGAGCGCGAAATAGTATGTTTTCTCCGGGCCCTTGGGCAGGTCTTCCATGATCCAACCGAGACCAAACTGCATGATGATTAGGACCGCGATAGTCCAATGCAGGAGGACCGCGGGTAGGCTATATTTCTCGGACGGTAATAATTTGCTCATAATTCGACTCCGGCAAACGGCCGCGGATAGGTGTTCGTGGGGTATACTTGGCCACGCGCGGTCCTAAAGGGTATGGCTTTTGCTCAAACACTGGCACGACGGGATTACAACACGACGTAGGGGTCACCATGGTTGCGCAAAAAAACCCTTTCGTTAACGTCGTTATTCGATTCGTGCCATAGTAGAATGATCGTCAACTAATTTAACTTAGGCGGCCGGTCTGGTAGCGGGAACGCCGGGGAACTAGGGGAAAATGATGACACAACGCCATATCGATTCCATCACGAGGACGATTGGTCTCGCGCTCATGCTCGCCGGTGCTGCGATCCAGGGAGCCTGGGCCGTTAACGCAGGCCATCACGATTACGAACTAGAAATCATCAAGTCCGAGCGCATGTTGCTCTTGAAACGAGGCGCCAAGATCGAAAAAGTTTTCCGGATGGCCTCTGGGCGCGGCGGGCCGGGCGACAAACGATACCGGGGCGATCACCGAACTCCGGTAGGTACTTATCGGGTCGTAAAAATCAAGCGCAGCAGCCGATTTCACACCTTCTTGCAATTGAATTATCCCAATGTCAAAGATGCATTCCACGGGCTTCGCGGCCGAACGATCTCGGAGTACGACTTCGATCGCATCGTCTCGGCGCAGAAATACCACGAGATCCCGCCGCAAAACACGGCGCTCGGCGGCGCGATCGGGATTCATGGTATCGGTGCGGTCACACCGCGAAAATTCGACATACACCAAAACGTCAACTGGACGGAAGGATGTATCGCGCTCACCAACGAGCAGATCGATACCTTGAGAAAGTTCGTGGAGGTCGGCACCAAGGTCGTGATCGCCGAAACGCTGGCGTCGCCAAAATCCTCTCCTAGCCGGGCGCCAGCGCGGGTAAGGATCGTCAAGCGATGAGCTGAAAGGGTTAAAGAGGCCTGGGGCGGCCTTGCCAGCCATGATCACCCTCGTTCGATGAGATTGTCCCCTCCGAGTAAACGCATACGCAGTGCAGCCCACAAACGCCGGGACCTCATCAAGGCGGCTTGCATTGCGCTTGGGATCGTGCTTGGCGGCGCGGTGCTGAACGCGGGCGCCGACACCGGAGCGGCGAATCGCATCGAGCAGTTTCTACACGCATGTACGCAACCGCAAGGCGAGCGACTGGATTGCGACTATCGCCTGCTCAGCCCGGAGGCGGTCACCGGATTCACGGCCGCGATCGAAAGCGTCCCTTTACCCAACCCGCGCACGACGGACTACCCCTATGATGGCAGCAGCTCCGCGATTCTATTTCTCATCGATGCGGGGACCTTCAATAACCTAACCGTCATCGAAACAATCGTCGAGCACATACGCTTACTCATCGGCCTCTCCAAACCGCACCATCGGGTCGGTGTGGCGACTTTCCATGGCAATCCAACCTTAACACTCCCAATCGGGTCGGTTCCGAAGGATATCGTCGCCGCGGTGCGGACGCTAACCAGCCCGCATAGTTCCGAATCGACCCAGCATGATGCCTATAAGGCGTTGCGCATTCTGGGTCAGTACCCCGCGGTACGAAAGGCGCTCTTTTTCTTTACCGACGGAGCGGCGAGCAGCGAGTCCTATTATCAAAGCGAATTGGTGGCCGCGGCACGCGATGCCAACGTGTCGGTATACAGCGTCGCGTATGTCAGTTCCGAGCAACCCTCCTCGGCGCTGAACGCCTTAAAGCGTCTGAGCAAAGAGACCAACGGGGCATTGATCCGCGCCGATCCTCGCGACTTCTCGCTTCCCGACGAGTTCATGAAGCAGCCCTACGCGGCCATCGATAGCGGCGGACAGCTCAGTATCGATCTCAGCGCCGCAGTGACCGCGGGGCTTTCAGGACCGCGTTGGGTAACGCTGAAGATCGCACTCCAAAGCAAAACCATCGAGGTACCACTACCGGTCACAGTCCCTGAGCCCGTCCCCGCCGTGAGCGCAACCGGACAAGCACCACCACCGTCCGCCGCGATGCCGGTGGCGCAGCTCGGTTCTCCCTCCCCCGACAATCTCTGGGTTTATTTGCTAACCGGGATCGGACTGGTCACCCTCATCGGCGGCTACATGTATTTTCGGCAGGACCGGACGCCGCGCGCCGACGAACCCGACACGATCAACGTACCGCGCGCCTATCTGGTGCGCAAGAATGACGCCGACACACGCCACGTGATCACCGCCTCGCCCTGGCGCATCGGGCGCGGGAAAGATAATGAGGTGGTGGTCCCGGACAGCTCCGTGTCGCGCCATCACGCCGAAATCATACGCAACCCGGATGGCACCTTCGCCATCAAGGACCTCGATTCGCTCAACGGTTTGTTCGTCAGCGATAAGAAAGTGCGGCGGTCAATGCTCAGCAGTGGTTGCGAGATCGATATTGGAGACGTGCGTTTCACCTTCGCGATCGAGGGCGCTGACGTCAACCCCGCCGACACGGTGGTGTCGGAGCCCCAAACCGTAAATCGAGCTATGCATGCATAGCTATTCGATCACCGCTCCCCAAGCAGCCGCCGGGACGGCGCCCGGACTCTCTTCACTCTCCGTCCACTGAAAACATAAGCCGATTTCACCGGGATCCGTGGCTAAGGCTTGATGGCACCAGAACCCGGGGACCGCGGCGAGCCGCTGACCGAAGTAGACCAGCGGAATGCGATCACGGCGCCACGGCGGGATCCCTTGTTCCTGGAACAAGTGTTTGAGCAAACGTGTGTGGGAACTACCGCAGGGCCGCAATCGCTCTCCGCCTCGTCGAAAACGTACCGTGACCGTCTCGTTAACGCAGGCTGCGGCACGAATACCGTTCGCGCCCCGCTCCACCGCTAGCGTACCGAGCGGAAGCGCGAGCGGCGCGTCGCAGTCCCACGCGAACACTTGGTTCGGCTCGTGCGGGCGCAAGGGACGCATGGCATAAAGTTCGTCCCGATAGCGGCGCACCTCACCCCCCGGCCAGCGAATGCAGGCCCTGCTATCCCATCGGCATTCCAAGGCATCCCCCGCCAAGTGCCGCAATTGGGCCGCCGTCATGGACGGCAGGCCGCATCGGACTAACCAAACGCGCAAGACATTCCGCCGCCGTGCCTCGGGCAGGTGCCGTAAGCGCGAGACTGAGACTGCGGCGGGCGTGCCGGATGCGGCGGCCCGCGCCAGATCTTGTACGGCGACCTCGTCGATGAGTGCCGCGGCCTCTGCCTGCCACAGGGCCGCGCGGGCGAGCGTCGCCCCCAAACCCGGCCAGCGCGTCTTCAGTACCGGCAACACCGCGTGGCGTAAGAAATTACGCGCATAGCGGGTATCAGTGTTGCTCGGGTCTTCGACCCAGTGCAGGCGGTGAGCCTCGGCATAGGCCGCGAGATCGGCGCGATCGAAGGCGAGCAAAGGCCGCGCGAGCCAGCCCGGCGCCCACCGCACCACCGGAGGCATCCCCGCGAGGCCCCGCGGTCCCGATCCCCGCAGCAGTTGCATCAGCAGGGTTTCGGCTTGGTCGTCGCGGTGGTGCGCCGTCAGCATCATTTCGCCCTCGCGCATGACAGCTTGCAGTGCCCGATAACGCCTCTCCCGCGCCCACGCCTCCGGGCTGTAGCCGGCGGGATGCCGCGCATCGAGCCGGATTACGGATAACGGAATGGCGTGGTGCGCGCATGCCTCGGTACAAGCTTGGGCCCAACCGGAAGCGTCGTGGTGCAGCCCATGATCGACATGGACAGCCTGTAGCGGCGCCTCGAGTGCATGGCGCAACGCGGCCAAGGCATGCAGCAATACGCGCGAGTCCTGTCCGCCGCTAAAGGCTAGCCAGTATGCCGTGGGCTTCGGCAGGGCGCCCAACACCGCGCGTAAGGCCTCGGGTGAAAAGCGGATCACACCAACGCGGGGAGTGCGTTACTGTTTCTCTTTCGTCTGGCCGATGGTCAT
>JBOIDM010000128.1:0-5774 GCA_050740575.1 Gammaproteobacteria bacterium | reverse complement strand
ACTGAAGCATGACCTCGCGCCGGTGCAGAACCGACGATATGAGCTGGCGAGCAGCAAACTACCGCAGAGAGATCTATTCCAGTTGGGGCGGCTCGCAGGGCTACGGGGCCGGTCGGTGTCCCATCTTCCCGAAGCAAGCGTTCTTACGGTCCGAGACGAGCATGACCGGGATCACTTCTTCACGGTGCTACGCAACAGCGCCCACAGCAATGTCGCTCACCTCTTCGACGAATCGGATCGCCGTCTACCGGACGAGGACACCGTCACGGTTGCCACCGGCTTCATCGGAGCCTACCCGAACGCCTTCTACCTGGTGAAAAGCGCACACCTGGCTGCGTTCGTGGACACGGTGCGAGACTTGAGCTCCGAGAACGACTATTCGGCATTGATGGCGCGGTTCGCCCTTCGTCGCACCGACATACGTTTTTGGTCTTACAGTGACGCTGTGCATGCCGCGTATCGACGTTGGGTGCCCGTCGAAGCGGCGCTATTTGACTTTAACCGCTTCGAAAACCGTTGATCGATAATGCATCCGAGATATAGCCTATGCGCTCGCCCGTCAATAGGCGGCCTCCTGCGCTAAGAGATCGGGAAGATCCCCGACTAGTGGGTAGTCCGGCGATTTCCCCGTGGTGGCGCCGCCACTATCGAGTTACGCGACACCGTAGACTGAGCTTCCGTCGAGCAGAGTGTTTGGATGTGTGAGTTCGGAGGTCGAGTTTGACCCGTCGCCTGGCCCTAGAAACCGTTGCCTGCCCCGGTTGCGATTTGCTCCAGCGCGTGCCGCCGCTCCCGCCGGATGGGAAGGCGCGTTGCTCGCGGTGCGGCTACTCTCTCGCCACCCGGCCGTCCGATCCGCTTGAACTGCCCCTCGCTCTCACGATCGCTGCCGCGATCGTGTTCATCGTCGCCAATACGGCACCGCTGATGGGGCTCTCGGCCGTCGGGCGCAGCGCCAGCACGACGGTCATCGGTGGCGCGTACGAGATGTGGGTACAGGGCGAGGCGGTCACGGGCATGGTCGTCGCATTCTGCGCGGTGATCGCCCCCGCAAGCTACATCCTGTTCATGCTGACGGTCCTGCTTGCCGTGAGGCGGCCGCCCGCGCCGCGCTGGGTCGGCGAGATGCTGCGCTGGGCGCGACATCTGCAACTTTGGTCGACGCTCGAGGTGATGATGCTCGGCATCCTCGTTGCCCTCTTCAAGATCGCGGAGCTGGCGACGGTGGACCCCGGCGTCGGCCTGTATGCGGTCGGCGCACTCCTGGTGCTTTTCCCGGCAATCATGGTCTACTTCGATCCGCGCGAGATCTGGCAGCGGGTCGAGTGGGCCGACGACGAAATACCGCCACCGAAGCCTTCCGAGGTTCCCGCCACGGAGCCGACGCGTTGAGGGGAGCAACTCTTATTACCGCCGCGCAGGAAGGACTCGTTTCCTGCGAGACGTGCAGTCTGCTGTCGCGCCCCGCCAGTGCAGCCGAGCCGGGCTTCTGCCGCCGCTGCGGCGAGCGGCTGGAATTCCGCCGCCACGACTCAATCCAGTACACATGGGCGCTCGTCATCGCCGCGGCGATCTGCTATATCCCCGCGAACGCCCTGCCGGTGCTGACCACCAACACGCTGGGGTCCTCCGAATCCGACACCATCATGGGCGGGGTGGTGTTCCTCTACACCTCGGGATCGTGGCCGCTTGCGCTCATCGTGCTGATCGCGAGCGTGATGATCCCGCTCGGCAAGCTGGTGGCGCTCGCCTATCTCCTGATCACCGTGCAACGCGGTTCTATCGAGAGCAGCCGCGAGCGGACGCGGCTGTATCGCATGGTAGAATTCATCGGCCGATGGTCGATGCTCGATGTGTTCGTCGACACATTCACCGTTGCCCTCGTGCAGCTACAGCCATTGATGTCGGTGGAGCCCGGTTCGGGGGTGGTATTTTTTGCGGCGGTGGTGGTGCTGACGATGCTAGCGGCCGAGTCCTTCGATCCGCGCCTGATCTGGGATTCCGGTAACCTAAAGCAAGCTTGACATGGGACAAACTGCAGCACCGATGCCTGTGGTAGCATTAACATGGGATGCAAGCCTCTGCTACGAACGCGCTTGTTCGCAGCTAATTTCAACCTAAATTCAGGAGAGACAAAATGTTCAAGAAAAACGCTATATTTTCTTTGGTATCCACCACGGCCATGTTGCTTCTGCCCCTAACTCAGGCGGAAGCGGGCACCGAACTCGGGGTCATGACCTGTAAAAAGATCCCAGGCTCGGAAAAAAACCTCCTGATCCACTCCAGCGCGGGTTTTAATTGCGTATATAAGACCACCGGTGGTTTCGAAGAAAAGTACAAAGGTGAGGCTGGCATTGCCCTTGGCCTGGACCTGAGCTGGACGAAGGAAAGCACCATTGCCTATACGGTAATGGGAGTGGCTGGGAGCACCAAATTGCCGCCCGGCGAGCTCGTCGGCACTTACACGGGGGGAACCGCCTCGGCGGCATTTGGCCTCGGTACGGGCGCCAAGGTGCTGGTGGGCGGCGGAAAATCCAATATTGCCCTCAGTCCCCTGGCCTTGGAGGGAAGCAAGGGATTCGGAGCCTCCGCAGGGATCGGCTACCTCACGTTGGTGAAAGAATAAGGTTTCCCGTAAGCCCCCGTATATATGGACCCACCCGGTCTCCAAGGAGAGACACGCCGATAAGTCTCGGGGTAGGTAAGGGGCTCCACCGCTGCATCTATAGTGTCGCCTCACATGCCGTGCCATGGGGCAAGGTCCCATGGCACGGTATACGGTATCCAGCGCGGCGATGGGAGGGCGCTGTTTTTCGCGGCGGTGGTGGTGCTGACGATGCTTGTGGCTGAGTCCTTCGATCCCCGCCTGATCTGGGATTTCGGTAACCTGAAGCAACCTCGATGTGGCTGACAACACCGACATGGACAATCTGCCGCAGGCCGCGGTCGTAGCGCCGAAACGCACGCGCATCTCAATCGTCTGGATCATCCCAATCCTGGCCGCGGTGGTGGCTATCGGGATCGCGATCCAGCGCGTCATGACCGAAGGCCCGACCATCACCATCGTGTTCGCGGCCGCCGAAGGCATCGAGGCCGGCAAGACCTTCGTCAAGTACAAGGACGTGAACATCGGCCAGGTGACGGCGGTGCAGCTTGCCGAGAACTACTCCAAGGTGGAAGTGATGGCGAAGATCGACAAGAGCGCGGCGGATCTGATGGTGGAGGACGCGAAGTTCTGGGTCGTCGAGCCGCGCGTTACGCTGGGCGGAATCTCGGGGCTCAGCACCCTGCTCTCGGGCAACTACATCGGGTTCCAAGCCGGCAAGTCGGCCAAGAGGCAGCGCAGGTTCACCGGGCTCGACGTGCAACCCACCATCACCGACCAACCGGGCCGGAAGTTCATACTGAAGGCCCACGACCTCGGGTCGTTGGGAATCGGCTCGCCGATCTACTACCGCCGCCTGCAGGTCGGCCAGGTCGCCGCACACAATCTCGCAGCCGACGGCAAGTCATTCGAGATCACGGTGTTCATCGACACACCCTACGACAAATACGTTAATCCGGAGACGCGTTTCTGGAATGCGAGTGGGATCGACGTCTCGGTCGACGCGGGTGGACTGGACGTTCGCACGGAGTCGTTGCTGGCGCTGCTCGCGGGCGGTCTCGCGTTTGATACACCCTCTTTTCTGCCACCGGACGAGCCGGCCGCCGAGAACACTGCGTTCCAACTCTACCCCGACCGGGCCACGGCGATGAAGCAGCCGGAGGCCATCGCTAGGCGCTATGTGCTCAATTTCACCGAGTCGGTGCAGGGGCTGGAAGCGGGGGCGCCGGTGACCTTGTTCGGCTTGCCGGTGGGCGAGGTCACCGAAGTCGGTCTGACCTTCGGCCCCGCCACGCTGGTGATGCGGCCGAACGCACACATCACGTTTTACCCCGAGCGTGCCATCGAGCGCCTATCCGTACAGGAAAAGGCCGCGGCCAGGGCCGTCGTGGAGCAGAGCGCAGAGACCCGCCTGAAGATGGTCCGGCACGCCGTGGAGGATCTGGGGTTGCGCGCGCAGTTGCGGAGCGGCAACCTCCTCACCGGGCAGCTCTACGTCGCGTTCGAGTATTTCCCGAAGGAGCCCAAGCCGAAAATCGACTGGAGCCAGGATCCGCTGGAGTTGCCGGTGGTACCGGGCGGGATGGCGGACATCGAGTCGAAGCTCGACAGCATCCTCACTAAGATCGACAACATGCCGCTCGACGCGATCGGCACCGACCTCAGGAAGGCGCTCGCGACGCTCGATGAGACGCTCAAGGAGGCAGACAAGCTCGTGAAGCAGATCGACGCCGATACCGTCCCCGAGCTGAAGACAACGCTCGTGGAGCTGCGCCGCATGATGGCCACCGCCGACCGCGTTCTCAAGGACACGGACGCAACCCTCCTCGGCAAGGACGCCCCGGCCCAGCAGGAGCTTCGCGACACCCTGCAGGAGGTGACCCGCGCCGCGCGTTCGGTCCGCTTGCTGACCGACGAGCTGGAACGCCACCCCGAAGCACTGATCCGCGGTAAGACCGAGGAGTAAAAATGATGCGTCGCTTTGCCACTATCGCCATCCTATGCGTTCTCGCGGCCGGGTGCGCGTCCCCGACCTCACGCTTCTACACCTTGAGCGGCAGCGCGATGCCCGCCGCGACGTCATTGAATCTCTCTGTGGCCGTCGGACCAGTGTCGATACCCGCCGAGGTCGACCGCCCCGAGATCGTGGTGAGCGCAAGCCCGAACCAGGTGCAGGTGGACGAGTTCAATCGCTGGGCGTCACCGCTGCAGAACAACATGGCGCAAGTGATCGCCGAGAACCTCGTCGCGCTGCTCGGCACGCCGCGTGTGGCCTTGTTTCCCCAGGCGTTGAGCGCGGATGCCGACTATCGCGTCGCGATCGAGGTGCAAAGCTTCCGATCGGCGCCGGGCGAGGTAGCCTTGCTGGACGCGGTCTGGACCGTGCGCCGGGCGCAGGACGGCAGAACGGAGACGCGGCGCACCAGCGTGCGCGAGGCGGTCCGGGAGGACGGCTACGATGCGCTCGCCGCCGCTCACAGCCGCGCGCTCGCACGCCTGAGCCTGGACATCGCCGGCGCCGTGCGTGCGCTCGAACGTTCCGGGCAGTAGGCGCTCGACGTGGGATTTTCGATCGTGTCGATCGGGCCCTCGACTCCTCAGCGAAAGAGGGACATGCGGCATCGGGGGCGCGGGTGAGCAGCGATGGACGCCGGCATCGAGCCGGACGGCTCGCCCTCGCGCTGGGGCTCATAGCGCTCGCTGCCGGCCTGTGGGTCGCCAGCACGAGCACCCGTCCGCCTGCCGGGCGCGTTACCCTCACTGCTGGAGTCGAAGGCACCACCCGCGCGATGGTCGCGCGCGCCCTCGCGCGCGAGGTTTCGGCGCTCGGCACCGAGGTGGAGGTCGTCGAAGAGGCGGCCACGCAGGTGGAGCTCTCGGACATCGACTCGGGGCGCATCGACTTCGCGCTCGTGTCCGGCGCGTACCGGATCGAGCGCTACCCGCACGTCCGGCAGGTCGCGCCGCTCTATGTCGAGGCCCTCCATCTGCTGGTGAAGGAGGAGCACGCCGGATCGGTCGGCACGAGCCTCGCCGGCCTGCGCGGACGCGTGGTCGACATCGGTCCGCACGACGCGGCAACCGGGGGCTTGGCCGTCGCCGTCCTTGCCTTCTCGGGGGTGCCCCTCGCGGACGGCACAGCGACCGGAGGCGCCGTCGTCCGCTCGCT
>JBOIDM010000127.1:0-27804 GCA_050740575.1 Gammaproteobacteria bacterium | reverse complement strand
GCCATGAGTGCAGTACTCGCGATCACGCTGATCCCGGCAATGGCCTCATTTCTGATTCGCGGGCGTATCCGCCCCGCGCAGCAGCATCCCGTAAGCCGGCTTTTGCAGCGCTTATATGCCCCGTTATTACGCCTCGTACTGCGTCAGCGCGCGGCAGTCGTGGTCCTGTCCATAGGCCTTGCGGTTTCTAGTATTCCCGCCTACCAGCGTATGGGGAATGAATTCATGCCTCCTCTTTATGAAGGCACAATCCTGTATATGCCTACAACCCTTCCAGGGCTTTCGGTTACCGAGGCCGCTAGACTCTTGCAGCAGATGGATCGTAGGTTGAAAGCTTTCCCCGAGGTGGAACGGGTCTTCGGCAAGGCAGGGCGTGCGGAAACCTCGACCGACCCGGCACCCTTCAGCATGATGGAGGTTGTTGTTACCCTCAAGCCTAAAGATAATTGGCGTCCCGGGATCACCTATGAATCCCTCGTCGACGAGATGGATCGAGCCCTGCAATACCCGGGCGTAACCAACGCCTGGACCATGCCGATCAAAGCGCGCGTGGACATGCTGACCACCGGCGTGCGCACACCAGTCGGGATCAAGATCTTCGGACCTGATCTCTCGACTATCGAGGCGATTGGGAAGCAACTCGAGATGGTCGCCAAGCAGGTATCGGGTACTCGCAGCGTGTATGCTGAACGAGTCTCCGGCGGTTATTTCCTTGATTTCATTATTCGACGGGAGGCGATTGCCCGCTATGGACTCACCGTAATGGACGTAGGCCGCATCATCGAATCCGCAATCGGCGGGGAGAATATCGCCACGACCATCGAGGGACGCGAACGCTACCCCATCAACGTACGCTATTTACGCGAGCTCCGCGACGATCCTGATAGGCTCGGACGCGTGTTGGTTATGGCGCCCGGCGGGGTGCAGGTGCCACTCGCGCAGCTTGCGGACCTACGCCTCCTGAGCGGTCCAGCGATGATCCGAGACGAAGATGGGATGCTGTCGGGCTATGTCTATGTCGACATGACCGGACGCGATGTTGGAGGCTATGTTGTAGAACTTAAACGGGCAGTCAGCGAAAAGGTAGAGCTACCGGCGGGTTACACTTTGGTCTGGTCGGGTCAATACGAGTTCATGGAGCGGGTAAAGGAGCGGCTTAAGATCTTCGTTCCTTTGACACTGGCGATCATCTTTGTCATGTTCTACTTCACGTTTCGGAGCATCGGCGAGACGCTTATGGTCATGCTCGGTGTTCCCTTCGCCCTAGTCGGTGGATTTTGGTACATGGCGCTGCTTGGCTACAATATGAGCATCGCGGTGTGGGTAGGATTGATCGCGTTAGCCGGAGTCGCTGCCGAGACGAGCGCCGTTATGCTCGCCTATCTGGATGAGGCCTGCAAACGGCGCAAAGAGGCTGGCCAGTTAAAGACCCGCCAAGATCTCTTAGACACGATCTACCAAGGAGCAGTGGAGCGCATCCGGCCGATGTCAATGGCGGGGCTTGCCAACATCCTTGGATTGCTTCCGGTCATGTGGGCCACCGGCACGGGTGCGGACGTGATGAAACGGCTGGCTGCGCCCATGGTGGGTGGTGTGTTTTCGGCCATGTTCCTCACTCTTTTTGTAATCCCTGCCGTCTACGCGATCTGGCGTTGGCGCGTGGAACTGATGCATCGTACAGTAAGAAGCGATGAATAAAATCAGCTTCTAGACGCCGATGAAGCAGTGCATCGAACTGAGGATCGGCACTAAATTGGTGCGTATTGCCAACGAAACATGTCGCGTAACCCGACGAAATGCCGTGGGAATAGAACGTTTGCCTGGTTTTACAATCGGCGCTCTACTTTGGTATCTTGTTTGCCGTGAGACTCGTTTTGAATTAATGCCAAAAGGACTTTCATACCAATAATTCATTGTTTCTCGCTTAGCGCAAACAACGTACTCGGAACCAAATGATGAAGGAGGAAATATGCTTAGAACCTTAAGCGCGGTCGTATTTCTACTATCACTTACCGCGTGTGCTACCACACCTGAACCGGCGGCTCAGGAGATCCACTTGAAAGACGGCTCACACCTGTTTGTCCATCCGGATGGCACGATGCGGATGATTGACCAGCACGGTAGACCGACGTCTATGTCGGAGGGCATCGAAATGGAGGCACAAGATGGAACTCTAATCATGATGAAGAATAAACATGTCTGGAAGACTGTGGGCCCGAAGGGACAGATGATCCACAGCGTCGAGTAGATGGCGGGTAGCGCGCCCGGTACCATGACCGGGCGCGTTGTGCAGGGTCTGTTCAAGCGTCGCACCGTTTTGCTGCTGGTGCGACATATCGAAGCCCTGCGGGAGGCTGTGCAGCGTACTTGAGTTCAAAGGACCATGTCCTGAGACGCGGCCATCCTGCCCGTCACTCGATCCGTAGTCGGGAGGCATCCTTATTATCCGCGCGTATGTGTAGGAGCCTGCGAAGCCCCTCCAGTCGCTTGAGCGTCTCCGGCGATCCGAAGCCCTCGAGGACGTATTCCTCGACATTCGCGTAAGACGTCAACGCGAGCGGACCCGAAGGCGCGCTCCGGACCGCCGCTTCGAAGTGCAGTTCGACCTTCGGCGCCGGCCAGGCACGCTCCAGGCTCCGAGCCTCGATGACGCCCAGCGTGTAGTACGCCTGCGCGAGATCCGGACCGGCGCGCTGGCCAGAATCCCCGAGGTACCGATAAAGTAATGCCGAGGCGGCGAGGTCGTAGATTGTTTGCTCGCGGCTCCCCGGGAAGATGGCCTTGACACCCGCCCGCCGAAACAGCCCCACGGCCTTCTCCAACGTAGCCTTACCCTTGAGCTCGGGTGCCAAGCTACGCAGATCGTCGCCCCAAGCCCGCAGGTGACGGCGCATGAAGAAGGGGACGTCGGGCCTCGAGATCAGCCTCTCCAAGGTGTTGCGCGGGCGTTCCGGATCGTCCGATATGCGAACAGCGGTCACCAGATAATCCAAGAGGCTACCTTCCACATCCAGATCGACGGGATCGATCTTCGGGTCCCGGAACAGCTGTTCCCAGGTACTAAGCGCGTCATCGAATCGGCGCGCCGCGACCTCGAGCGCCGCCCGATCCTGCAAGGAGAAGGTATCCATGTCCAACCCATCGAAAAGCCGTTGCCCCAGCGGGAAGTCTCGCGCTCGCGGCAAGCGCGAATGACACGCCACGCAACTTTGGATCATATCCACCAAGAAATACTGAGCCTCGTCCCGACGGCTTTCGTCGAAGTAGTAATTGAATTCGTTGACAGACGCCACAAGGGAGCCGCTCAGAAGCTGGAACCCTACATCCTTGCTGCTCGCATGCGCTTGGAGCTGGTCGGCTGCTCGCTGCAGGGTATCCAGCTTCGCGCGAGCGCTCTGCCGCTCGGACGGGCGGTCGAAACGCTCCTCGTCCAGGGTGAAACCGAGCAGATAGCGCAACGACTGAAAGACATCGTGCATGATCTCCCGGGTGCTCGTCGCGGCGGCAATCGCTGGGAAAGCCAAGATAGCGAGCAGGACCGCGACAATCCAGTAACCCGCGTTACGCTTAGCCTTCCCGTCCATACTTCACCCCGCTGTTCAACTACCCGCCTGGAGCGTGACCGTCAGCTCGGTCTTGCCGTTCTCTCGCAGCACCTCGACACGCACCACCTCGCCGACCCGGTGGTCGTCGAGGAGACCGAGGAGCTTCGCGACGCTATCGACCGGAGTGCCACCGATGGAGACGATGATGTCCCCGGGGGTGATGCCCTCCTCGTCGATGCGTGCACCCTTCATACCGGCCGCCGCCGCGGCTGAGCCCGGTGTCACGCCGAGCACGAGCACGCCTTGCACGCCGAGCTTTTCCGTCACCCGGCGGTTCAATTCCTCGTCCACCTCGATTCCCAAGGCAGGGCGTACGTACTTGCCGCTCGCGATAAGCTCCGGCACGACCCGGTTCACGGTGTCCACCGGCACGGCGAAGCCGATCCCGGCGAAGGTACCCGATGGACTGAAGATGGCGGTATTGATGCCGATGAGGCGGCCCGCGGAATCGAGCAAGGGGCCGCCGGAATTGCCGGGGTTGATGGCGGCGTCGGTTTGGATCAGGTGCTCGATGGTGGCACCGGTTTCTTCAGTCAGGGACCGGTCGAGCGCCGAGACGATGCCGGTCGTGAGCGTCCAGTCAAGGCCGAAGGGGTTGCCGATGGCGAATACCTTCTGGCCGACCTTGAGGTCATGGCTCGCGCCGAGGAGCACGGCCGGGGGACGATCGAAGGCGACGCCGATGCGCAGTACGGCAAGATCATGGGCGCGGCTCACCCCGACCAACGCCGCCCTGTAGTCCCGCCCGTCGGATAGCCGCACGCGTGCCTCCGAGCCGTCCGCGACCATGTGGTAGTTGGTAACGACGTGCCCCACATCGTCCCAGATGAAGCCCGAGCCCGTCCCCTTCGGGATACTGAAGACATTGCGGGTCCAGGGGTCCAGCACCCGCTCGCGGGTGGTGATAAAGACGACCGAGGCCTTGGTCTGTTCGAAGAGAGCGATCGTGCTGCTCTCCTCAGCGGCCAGATCGCCACGTGGGGTGACCACGCGCGGGATCGCGGCCACCCCGCCGATGTGCCGGGTGAGCGAGGGAAACACCTGCCACAAGAGCAGGAGCAGAGCCGCCGCGAGCGCGATCCACAGGAGGGGTGGACGGATCCGGGATGGGTTCGTGGACATGGGGATCTATTCCGCTCGGATTGCGACGATTCTACACCCACGCGCGGTCGCTCAGAGCGTTTCCACGCCTGCCCGTCCATCGCAGCCGGAGTCTGGTCTTGACATATGTGTCTAGATCTCACCCTTTGCGTGCACGGTCAAGACCGGGATCTCAGAGGTGCGGACTACCCGCTCCGCCACACTTCCCAACATCATGTGCGAAAGACCGGTACGTCCGTGGGTACCGATGACGATGAGATCGGCTTGTTGCTGCTTAGCAACCTCTATGATCTGGAGGTAGGGCACGCCTTCGGCCAGATGGACAGTCGTCTTGGGCGCCTCGGCCACCGTCTCTTTGACGAACTGCTCGAGCCGCTCCCGCAGCCGTTTGGCGAGACCCTCTTGCAGATAAGGGGGTAGCTCTATGGTACCGTCCGCGACCGCATAGGCCGGAGGCTCATAGGCGTGGACCACATCAACGTGGGCCCCCAACCGCTCCGCCAGTGCCAAGGCATACTTCAAGGCGCGTGCGGAAGGCTCGGAAAAATCGACCGGACAGAGAATTCGACTGATGACGAGCATAAGTTCCTCCTCGCATTAGCACTGGTGTTTCGCTTCGCATCCGTTGATCGCCTTGCGCCATCGTCGGATTAAACCATATTTTTTAATATTATACTCAATACACCGCACGCGAGTTGATCTGGGTCAAACGAAGGCCGGGATCCCGGAGCGGGTGCTACCGAGGCTCGAGCCGGCGAAGCGCAGGACCATCAAGGTCGAGCGAGGGACCTCTTACGCGCGGGCCGGCTGGCGTGATCCGCCGGCCGCGCCTGTCCCCGCCACGGGATCTTAGCCCCATCACCGGCTCATGAGCCCGAGCCCCACCATACCCGAGAAGAGAATGGCGAGCACGCTCGCGCCTACCCGCAAGGCGACAGTCCGCCGGCCCACATAGATCGCAATCATCGCCTTGACCACGGTGTTGACCATGACCGCGATCATGATCGACCAGGCGCCGACCGAACCTTCGAGACCTTGAGAAACCAGCCGCGAGACGGACAGGGTGATCGCGTCCACATCACTGAGACCCGAAACCCCGGAAAGCAGATACAACCCGCGGTCTCCGAGCCATGCCTGGAGCGCCCTCGCACACAAGGCGATGAACGCCAAGAGCGCGCCGAACTGCAGCGCGATCTTGAGATCGAAGGGATTCTGCAGCATCGACACGCCAGATTCCATGGAGACGGCCGAGGACTTCCACTGCCACAAGGCGATCCCATAGCCGCACAGGGCCATGAGGATCAGCGGCACCGCGATGCGCGCGCAGAGCGCGGGCTCGACGACGGCGGTGATGATCCCGATCCTCGGAAACACCGTGGCGGTGGCGGTGACGATGGCGGCCGCCAAGACTTGGCCCATCGCCGGCTCACGGCGCGCCAGGCGGGAGAGGTGCAGCGTCGCCGCCGTCGAGGCTACGAGCCCCGCGGACACGGCGGCCAACATGACGCCCGTGCTCGGGCCCATGGCCTTAATCGCGACGTAGCCGACGAAGGAGATGCCCGCGACCAGCACCACCATCCACCAGATCTCATAGGGATTGAAGGCCTGCCATGGCCCGAAACCGCGATCGGGCAAGACCGGCAGCACCACAACCGATATCAAGAGCAGCTTGAGCGCCGCGTGCAGCTCCTTGGGTTCGAGCCTTGCGAGCCAGGCGTGCAGCGTGGGCTTGAGCCCCAAGAGGATCGTCGCGACCACCGCGACACTCGCGGCGACACCGAGATGCCCCTGCATCGCGATCGCCCCGAGTGCGAAGGTCAATAAGGCGGCGGCCTCCGTGGTAATACCTAGGGTCTGGGTCTCTGCGGTCCTGAGCCAGTGCGCTACCGTGAGCAGCATTGCGAGCCCAAAAAAGCCCAGACCTATTTCGATCGCACGGGCAATCGCGTGGCCATCGCTGAGCAACACCCATACGGCTCCCAGGAGAGCGACCAATCCGAAGGTGCGGATCCCAGCGATACGGCCCCCTTCGGCGATATTCCGCTCCGCCCAGCCACGCTCCGCCCCGATGAGCAACCCGATCCCCAGGGCCACAGCCAAACGCTGTAATAGTTGCATCTCGGTCAGGTCCATAGGGTTCATATCATAACTAACTTTGCCCTGCCTCCCATGGATGTTGCGGCATGTGCCCTTCGCTAGAGATAATGCATCGCTCGCAAGCGCCTGGCTTCATTACCAGTGACGGGTTGCGCATCCCGCGACAGACCGGCACGGGAATCCGAGCGGAGTTACAATATTCCAGATACCAGATCGGGCCAGATTAACTATAATGGTGCGGCGGCACTTCTGCCGCGTCCCCTGAGGAGAAGTATGATGACTTATACAAGAACCAATCGTTCGGTGGTAGCAAGCGGTGCGCTCGTCTTGTCGCTCATCGCGTCCCCCTTCGTCACGGCCGCTGACCAGCCTTGGGCCGATCCGGGCCGAGGCGCTATCATCCTGGCCCAGATGGGAGGCATGGGCGGTGAGCACAAAACGGAAGGGATGGGCATGATGAAAGGGATGGAAGGCTGTGGCAAGAACATGGCGGCCATGATGGACACCGACAAGGACGGCAAGATCTCCAAGGACGAGTTCACGAAACACCACGATGAGGCATTCGCTCAGATGGACGCGAACAAGGACGGCACGCTCGATCAATCCGAGATGGGCCACATGGGCAAGATGATGGAGAGCCATTGCGCCGGCATGCCCATGAAGGGAGGAATGGGCGGGGGGATGTGAGGCTCTCACTCCTTCGGGCTGGGTTTTGTCGAGATGAGCGGGGCCCGGACGAGGAGGGATCCCGCTCCCTCCAGCCCGGCCTCTCTTGCCTACCCACGATGACGGACATAGAGGCTACGCTAGTCGCCGGTTCGACAGGCGACATATAATCTCAGAGCTTGACCGTGACCCGGACGATGCCCGGGTCATCGGCGAGCGGCGTCTCGGCGAATCCGAGCTTCTTGCAGAGTCGTCTCATCGTCAGGTTCTCGCTCAACACATCGCCGTAAATCTCGCCGATCCCACGGCCTCGGCAGTAGGCGATCATGTGTTGCATCAGCAAGGTACCGATCCCCCTTCCGGTCATGTCGCCGCGCACCAGGATCGCATACTCCGCGCGTTCGTTGTCGGGGTCCGCGCTCACCTGGGCCACGCCGTAGATCTCCGTCCGGCCCGGTACGCCGGGAGTACTCAAAACCAGTCCCATCTCCCGGTCATAGTCGACCTGGGTGATGCGGGCCGCCATGGCGTGCGAGAGGCTCTTGAGGGGGCCAAAGAAACGCATACGCACCTGCTCGGGCGTGAGGTGCGCGAAAATTGCCTGGAGCGCGGGTTCGTCCTCCGGCCGTATCGGCCGGAGCAGGAGCCTCTGCCCGCCCGCGAGCGCAACCTCTTCCTCGAATCCTTTAGGGTACGGCCGGATAGCGAGTCGATCGGCGCCCTCTCCGCGGGGCTCTGCCAATTTGATCCGGGCATCGAGCGCCACGACGCCCCGGGCGTCGGCGAGCAGCGGGTTGACATCGAGCTCGGCTATCTCGGGGTGCTCGATCACCATTTGCGAGATGCGGATGAGCGTCATGGCCAGAGCTTCGAGATCGACCGGCTCAACGCCCCGAAAACCCCTGAGCTGTTTGTGGATGCGGGTGCGCGAGATGATCTCGGCGGCGAGCCGCATGTTGAGGGGCGGCAGCCCCAAGGCCTGGTCGGCGATGACCTCGACCGCTGTCCCGCCCTGGCCGAAGAGGATCACGGGACCGAACTGCACATCGTCGATCATACCGGCGATGAGCTCGTAGGCGCCTGGGCGGTGCACCATGGGCTGCACGCTAAAGCCCTCAATGCGGGCTTCGGGCCGTGCGGCGCGGATGCGCTCGTGCATCGCCGAGGCGGCGTCCTCTACGGCGCCGGCCCCGAGGAGCCCCAGGGCCACACCCCCGAGGTCGGACTTATGGGTGATGTCACGGGAGAGGATCTTGAGCGCCACGGGCGCCCCGATCTCCGCGGCGATCACGGCCGCCTCGGCCGGCGTCCGCGCTATCTGGGTCGCGACCGCAGGCACCCCGTAGGCGGCGAGGAGCGCCTTGGCCTCGGGCTCGGTGAGCCAGGCGCGCCCTTCGCCCATCGCCTGCCCAATGAGGACACGGGCGGCCCCAGTGTCTGGCGTGAATTCCTCTGGGACCGAGGGCGGGGTCTGCATCAAGAGCTCTTGCGAGCGCCGGTAGTTGACCAGATACATGAAGGCGCGCACGGCCTGGCCGGGCGTCGCGTAGCTCGGAATTCTGTGCGCGCGAAACATCCGCCGTGCCGCCTCCGCCGCGCCATCGCCGACCCAGCTCGTGATGAGCGCCGGGTCGCGCCTCTCGCCCAATGCCTCGATGAGCGCTTGGGCGGCCTCGGTGCCAGAGGCCACGGCGGTAGGGCAATTGAGGGCCAGCACGGCGTCGACCCCCGGGTCCTCGATCAAGGCCGAGAGCGCCTGGGCATAGCGGCCACCGGGGGCATCGCCGATGATGTCCACCGGGTTGTGGTGGGACCAGGTGGGCGGCAGCGCCGCGTTCAGCCGCTCCATCGTCTGAGGTGCGAGCTCGGCCAGGACCCCTCCCTCGTCGATCAGGTGATCGGTCGCGAGGACGGCGAGGCCACCGCCGTTGCTCAAGATGGCCATACGCGGCCCCTTCGCTTGCGGGGCCATCGCCAAGATCTCCACCGCATCGAAGAGCTCATCGAGGCTGTAGACGCGCAGCATCCCGGCGCGGCGGAACACGGCCTCGTAGACCGCATCGGAGCCAGCCATCGCGCCCGTGTGCGAGGCGCAAGCGCGCGCGCCCTCGGCGTGGCGACCCGCCTTGACGACGATGGTGGGTTTCATTCGGGCGGCGGCCCGGGCCGCGGACATGAACTTGCGGGCCGCGGTCACCGCCTCGATGTAGAGCAGGATGGCGCGGGTCTCGGGATCGCTCGCGAGGTAGTCGAGCAGGTCCCCGAAATCCACGTCCGCCATGTCCCCCAAGGAGACGAGGTGGGAGAAGCCGATGCCGCGCCGCTCTGCCCAGTCCATCACCGAGGTGACGATGGCCCCCGACTGCGCGACGAAGGCGATGGGACCCTGCACCGGGTTGAGATGAGCGAAGCTCGCGTTGAGTCCGATACCGGGCACCAGGACACCGAGGCAGTTCGGACCGATGATGCGCAAGAGGTGAGGCCGCGCGGCATCGAGCAGGGCTTGCTGCAGCGCCCGACCGCCACCCTCCCCGCGCTCTCCGAAACCGGCGGTGATGACAACCGCCGCGCGCGTGCCTTTCCTCCCGAGCGCCTCGACGATCCCGGGCACGGTCTCGGGCGGGGTGCTGATGATCGCAAGGTCCGGCACCAACGGCAGGGCCTCGATGCTCGGGTAGGTGAGCACCCCCTCGATGGCCTGGTACTTAGGATTGACGGGCATGATGGGTCCGTCGAACCCTCCCTTGAAAAGATTCCGGGCGAGCACCGCCCCGACCGAACCAGGTTGCTTGCTTGCGCCGATGAGCGCCACGGACCGGGGTTTAAGGGCAAATTCCAGGTTGCGAATGCTCATCTGGAGCCTACCCTAGTCGACTTCCCCGACATTGAGATCCGGCCGATCCCGACCGGACCGGCGCAACATCTCCGGAGTTTTAACTGCCAGTCGTGCCTGCTCGCGTCGGCAGGGGATGGTGCTTGTCCCAGTACAGGCCGAAGATCACGACCGGGATCGCGATGAGGAGCGTGATCCAGAGCACGGCCTTGAGCAACGCCGCGACGATGGCGTAGATGAAGAGCAGCGCTCCGGCGAGATAGAAGCGCCAGCCCACGTGGTAGCCGTCGAGGAAGGTGGTGAGCGCGAGGAGCATCAGCACGATGAGGCCCGTGTGCTCGTTGCCGAGCCGGCCCACATGCCAGAGCGAATAGGTGGCGAACAGCGCGATGACCGTGCCCCCCCAGTGCGCGACCTGGATCCAGATCACCTTCATGGCGCTTTGCCCCGCGGCGCGGGCACGCGACCACTCGGTGATGATGGCGGTGGCGGCAAACACCGGGATCATGGTCAACCAGTACCAGAAGCTGATGATAGGCGAGTACTGCCCGACGGACTCCCCGATAACCGACAACACCACGATCCCAAGGAAGGCGACCTCCTCGAAGCCCATCTTGATCCGGGAAAATAGGGCCCGCCGCGGGAGCCCGATGGGGTCGTCTTCAAACATCGTCTTTTCCTCGTCTGCCAGAACCACCCGGCGAGCATTAAAAATCCTACAGTCTTTCGGGTACCGGCGCAACGTCCTTGCGCCTTTTCGACAGGAAGGGAAGCACCACACCGTAACCCCTAGTCGAATCGGCGTATATTTACCAGATCTTGACCTCGATTGTCCTCGGCCTCACCGTCTCGGCCTTGGGCAGCTCGATCTTGAGCACACCTCTCTTGTAACTCGCACGGGCATTCTCGACGATCACGGGTCCCGGCAGCGCAATGGCCCGTTGAAAGCTCCCGTAAGCGCATTGCAGGACCCGGTAGCGGCCCTCGCTCGCCTCGGCTTCGAAGCATTTTTCGCCGGAAACGATCAGGGTGTCGCCGGAGACCTGGATATGGAAATCGTCCTTCTCCAAGCCGGGCACCTCCAGGCGCACGACAATCTTTCGGTCGTCCTCGTATACATCCCCCGCTAAGAGCGCCCAGTTTGACGAGGCAAGATTGTCGCCCTCCGAGCCGTGGCGCTTGAAGCGCGTGAGCGCGCCCGACATCCGCTCCCGCAGGTGGCGCCAGCCCCCGGCGACCGATCCCCACAGCTCCTCCATGCCCTGCCTTAATTCGGATAAAGTCTGCATGGTCGTTACCTCCATAAATGAGAACCGGCGCCGCCCGAGATTCGGCGCAGCGCCGGCTTCGTCAACTCACCTTCACCTGGATCCGGCGCGGTTGCGCGTGCTCGACCTTGGGAATGCGCAGCTTGAGCACCCCATCCTTGAACGCCGCATCGCTCTTCGTCGTATCCAGCTCCCGGCTCAGCGTGAACGCCCGCCGATAACGCAGCGTCTGAACTTCGGCATAGGCGGGAGTCGTGCCCTCCGGTGTCTCCAGGACAACCTCGCCCTCGATGAGCAGGCCGTCACCGTCCGCGCGCACCGTGAGTTTGTCTTTAGGCACGCCGGGCAGATCGGCGAATAGCGTGATCCCGGTCTCGTCTTCGAGCACATCCACCGCCGGCACCATGGCAGGGCTGTGCGGTTCCCCTGTCTGCTTTGCAACTTCTCGTTTCTCGCTCATGACTCGTTCCTCCTAACTCGTGACTAGACTCACTTGACCTCGATACGCCTCGGCTGGGCGGATTCCTGCCGCTGGATGGTGATGCGAACGACGCCGTCGCGATAGCTGGCCTCGACCCGCGCAGGGTCGGCGTCCTCCGGGAGGCTCACCACCCGCTTAAAAGAACCGGTGGCGCGCTCGTGCGCGTAGAGGCTGAGCTTTTCGCTCTCCTCCGGCACGTCCGAGGCCCGCTCGCCCGCGATAGTCAGTAGCCCGCGGTCAATGCTGACCGAAAGCTTCGCGGGATCGATGCCGGGCGCGAACGCGTAGACCTGGACAGATGTCGGCGTGCTCCCGATATTGATCGCCGGAAACGCACCGCGACCGACCGCGCGAATGCTCGAAGGCAAACCCAAGCCCCCGAAACCCTGCATCTCCCGCTGCATGCGATCCAGCTCGGCAAACAGATCGGTCGGAAACCTTAACAAGGACTCGTACATAGCTGTACCTCCAAAGTGAAGAAATTTATTCCCGCGTCCGCTGGCTTCGGCGCACTGCGGTCATGGGTAGGATACAATATGGGGCCTGCAAGCCATTGATCAAGATCAAGATCCCCATTAGCTATTGGCTACGGAAGGGCGAGTGGCATTTCGCTCATAGAATATTGAGGTGCAAGGAGTTGCTCTGGGCGCTAAGACAAAGGCTGGCTCGGCCGGCGGTGGACAAGAAAGCACGTGGAGTTTAAAGACTATTATCAGACCTTGGGCGTCGCGCGCTCGGCCGCCGAAGGCGAGATCAAGCGTGCTTACCGCAAGCTCGCGCGCAAGTACCATCCCGACGTCAGTAAGGAACGGGATGCATCGGAGCGCATGAAGGAGATCAACGAGGCCTACGAGGTGTTGCACGACCCCGAGAAACGCGCCGCCTACGATCAAGTCGGTGCGGGCTGGCAGCCCGGTCAGGACTTTCACCCGCCACCCGGCTGGGACGCGGGCTTCGAGTTCCGCGGCAGCCCCGACGGCGCGGGCCTCGGAGGGGATTTCAGCGACTTCTTCGCCTCGCTCTTCGGTGGCGTGTCCGGGGTGGGGCACGGGACGCGGCATGGGGCCGGATTCCACGGCGAGGACCATCATGCCAAGGTTCTCATCGACATCGAGGACGCCTTCCTCGGAGCCACGCGGGCCGTGGCACTGCGCGTGCCCGAGATCGACGCCGAAGGACGGCTCGCGGTGCGCGAGCGCACGCTGAACGTGCAAATCCCCAAGGGGATCCGCGAAGGGCAGCTCATCCGCCTGGCCGGACAAGGGTCCGCGGGGGTTAAGGGCGGGAAGGCCGGCGATCTTTACATCGAGGTGGGGTTCAAGCCCCACGCCTACTACCGGGTGGACGGTCGCGACCTTTACGTGAACCTGCCAGTGGCACCCTGGGAGGCGGCGCTCGGGGCCACGGTCAGGGCACCTACGCCGGGAGGCACGGTGGAGGTCAAGATCCCTCCCCACTCCCAGGGCGGGCGTAAGCTGCGTTTACGGGGCCGCGGGATCCCGGGTGCACCGCCCGGAGATCTCTATCTCGTATTGGAGGTGGTTTTGCCGGTCCCCGAGACGGAGCGCGCGAAAGAAGTTTATCGGACTCTGGCGCGGGAGCTGGCCTTCAACCCTCGCCGCGGCTTGGGCGTGTAAAACGAGATGGACGCGGACATATTTATAGGTATTCTCGTCAGCGAGCAGGGTGCCTTGTCGCTAGAGGAGATGGCCGAGGCCTGCGGGGCCGAGGCTACCTGGATCGTGGAGCTGGTCGAGGCCGGTGTCCTGTCGCCCGAGGGCCCGGATGAGACGACGTGGCGCTTCGGTGCTCTCGATGTCCGGCGCGCCCGTCGGCTCGCGAGGGTCTCCCGCGATTTCGGGGCCAGTACCGAGGCCGCCGCCGTGATCCTCGACCTCCTCGATGAGATTGAGCGTCTACGCGCCTGCCTCATACGCGCGGGCGTCGATCAGGGTTGATTGTATATCAGTACAGCAATGATTCCTAATGCCGCGTAGGATCGCCGCTACCTTGCAACGACAAAGTGCGAACGCGCGACATCAAAGCTATCGCCTACTTGTACCCGATGCTCAACGGTGTATTGGCCGGACTTGGTCCAAGAGGGTAAGGGTAGCTCGGTTGCCGCGGTATTGAGGCCTGCCCTTGCGTATCGATTGTCGATACCTTCTCGCCCGATTTTCCGGCCGTTTCTCAGCAACACCCAGGTGGCTGTCACATGAGCTTCCTTGTCGCTTGCCGGAAGGGTTAGAGAATACTCGGTATAAAACCGTACGGTATCGCCCGGCCTCACACGAGCACGCGAGGGGACGGCTTCTTGAATCGTTAATTGGACCGCATCGGCGGGTTTCTCGCTTGGGGCGTTTTCGCGGCTTGCGGGAAACGCTGTCTGGCCCTCATTACCCCCGATAGCGGATTGAGCCCGATGCCTTTCGAGTTCGTCCCGGACCAATGCCACATCGCTCGAGTGCGGGCGAATCCCCGCAGCCTGCTCTACATAAACTTGTGCGGTTTGCAGATCGTGTTCGTCGATGGCTTTACCAGCGAGATCGAGGAACTTCTTGACGGTCCGTTCCTCTTCGTTGGTGCGCTCCGCCGCGCGCGACTTGACGGCTTCCTGGGCTCTCAACTTGTGCCTGTCCAGCTCTGCGCGAAGCTTGGTTACTTGCTCTGATTCAGGAAGGATGACTAAAGCCTGCGCTAAATGGGCTTCGGCCATTTTCAACTCATTGGCGTCGAGCGCCTCGCGGCCAAGAGCGACTAACTTATCCACGACCTCTTCGGCTTGCAGGCGCTTCGTCTCCTCCGTGACTCGTTGCGTTAAAGCCACGCTCTTCCGGACGTTGAGCGCGTCACGTAGGTAAGCCACGCGCGCCGAAGCCGGCGCAATCATGGCGGCCTCATCGAGCTTGCGCTGAGCGGTATCCCATTGCTCGCCATCGATGGCGTCCCGGGCGTCGCTGAGGAACTGCTCCAGCAAATCTTGTATGGCTTGTGTCGCCGCCCTAAGATCAGGCTTGAGCGCGAGAACCGCCCGATATTTTTCGATTGCATTGCTGCCCTGTGGATGAGTAATACGACCGGCCTCGACATCGGACTTGGCTTTTCTGAGTAGGCTATTGATCCGCTGCGCCAAGCGCCGTCCGCTAACAGCAGGTTCCTCGGACGTTCCCGCGCCAACCTGTTCCGCGCTGTCCGCCAAAGGCTGCTCCGGCGCGGGTGCCGTCGAATCGGGTAGCACCTTCCTTTCCTCCTCGAGCACGGGGATACGGAAAAGCCACTCTACTGCCAGAGCATGTCCCGCTTCGTAAAGATTAGCTACCGGACCCGGTAGCACCCACCACAAGATTACGCCGATACCCGCTAGCCCTGTGATGTAGGAAAAATACCTTCGCCAATTGGCGCGACTCCGTCCGGGAATTTCCGCTACGGGGCGAGCGCTGCTACTCTTTTCGTTGGCCGCACCGCCTCTCTTCCTCGCTCGGTCATTAATGAGAACGGTGTTAATCGAATCGTCCTCCGACCGCAATGGCCTGGTCAAAACCGAGGTGCTATCGCTGACCACTTTCGGCTGCCGTTCCGTAGGCCGAGTTGGTCCGCTCGTCGGAACGGCGTCGATCGAGTCCTGTTCGGTGAACTCGCCGCGCCATGCGGCGACCGTAAGCGGGCGTTGCGTGGGTAAGAAACGCAGCGCATGATCGATCGCTTTAAGAAAAGCATCGCTATAGTGCCCTTGACCAACTTGAAGTGCCGGAGTCAAAGGATCGGCGCGGTTTTGGACGATCTCGCGACACCGTTCCAGCGCGTCCGCGGGCGCTACCCCAACCAGCGCCTGGTAGAGCGTCGCGCCAAGGCTGTAGATATCGGTCCACGCACCTTGCAGTTCGCTGTCGCCGTAGTGGAGCTCGATCGGAGCGAAGCCTGGGGGGAAATGCTTGCTGGCGGTGTTTGTCGGTTTGAAGAGAGCACCGGCGCCCGGGTTGAACCCCGTTAACACCGGACGACCGTCCGGTCGGACGATAATGTTGGAAGGTTGAATGTAACGGTGAATATAACCTCTAGCGTGGACCTCTTCGATTCCGTCCAGGATCGGTGAAATGATGGCGAGTAATTCCTCTTCCTCCATGTTGGAGCTATCGAAGAGTTGTTCCAGGCTCTTGCCCTGCTCGTGCTTGACGGTCAGGTACGCGCTGTTGTTGGCGTCGAAGGAATCCAAGAATTGGACAACATTATGATGCCTAATGGTCGTGAGCGTCTTGGCGTCGCTAAGGAAGCAATCGAGTCCCGCGCGATATTCGGCTTCATGCTCGGCGGAGGCGGCGTGAAGAGCGCCGTGCACATCCCGTATTGCGATCTCGGACGGTAGATACTCGGTAATAACGGCGGCGTGGCCCAGAGTCAGATCCTTGGCTAAATAGGTAAGCCAATAATCCCCTTGACCCAAAACCCTATCAATTCGATAGTTGTGGAGCTCCCGCCCGGGCGGGAGCGGATCGGGGTTCGCCTTGTCGGCAAAATCTAAGCTACTCGGATCATCCAGCACGGCGATTATACGACCTCTAGGTTAAACTGAAGTCAACTTGATGACCGCGACGACGAACCTTCAGGGATAACGCACCAAGATCCCTTTCAGACTGATTTCCTTCTCTAAGCGCGCCTGCAATAGTTTAGCCTTGCCTTCGTCCAGCTCCGGTCCGACGCGAACGCGGAACACCGTCCCGGGACGCATGTAAAGCTTTTCCACGAAAGCCTTGAATCCCTGCTTCTTGAGCCGCTGTTCCAGCAACTTGGCGTTTTCCTCGCTCGAAAAGCTCCCGAGTTGGATCGCCCAGGCTGTGATACCGAGCCGCTGTTTGTCCGCTGAGGGCCGAGCCTCGGCCACGGCGTCCGGCGGTCGGCGGGCCGGCGCGGGCGATGCGCCGGTGCTTTTTTCCACTGTCTTGGCCACGACAGGCGTATCCTTCGGCTTGGGTTTAGGCGGATCGACGCTCGCCGCTGGCGCCGCGCCGGATTCCCGTCCGCCACCCGCATTGGCCGTCTCCGCGTCCAGACTCTCCGCGT
The DNA here is from genome assembly GCA_050740575.1 of Gammaproteobacteria bacterium. Classification (GTDB taxonomy): domain Bacteria; phylum Pseudomonadota; class Gammaproteobacteria; order JACCXJ01; family JACCXJ01; genus USCg-Taylor. Next base: position 10,695 of record JBOIDM010000127.1, on the reverse strand, counting down.
CTTCAGCGGCCGGCGGAAGGTCTACCACCGGAGGGGTGAGCAGCTTCCCCTCGTCCAACGTCGGCATTTGAGAATCGTAAAGATCCCGCGGCCCCTGCGGTAGGGGAAGATCTTTGATTATAACGGTCGGCGCGTCCGTATCATCGAGCAGCATCGGAATAAAAATCACACCGGCCGCGATCAGCGTCGCGGCTCCAATCAGCCGCTGTTTGAGCTTATACTCCATTGCCATGCCCCCCGCCCGCCTCCAGGCGCTGCATTACTCCGGCTACGGTCAAAAACGAGCCGGTCACCAAGACCCGATCGCCCGGCTTGGCGCGGCCGTTCACTGCGGCAAAAGCGGTGTCGATATCCTCGTAAGTCGCGATGCGGTTCGGCGCCACGAATCGGCTTAATTCGAGCGCCAGTTGCCGCTCGCCCGAACCGCGTGCTCCCGGCAGCCGCACTAAGTGCCAATGCTCGACCAGATCCGCGAGCTGTGCGAAAACCCCCGCGCTATCCTTATCCTTCAGCATGCCGATGATCGCATGGGTTTCACCTTGCGCCGGGCAACGTCTTAGGGTCGCCCCAAGCACGCCCGCCGCCTGCGGATTATGGGCAACATCCAAGACATACTCCAGCGGCCCCGGAATGACCTGAAACCGCCCCGCCAACCGGACTTGAGACAGGCCTTGGCGCATCGCGTCCGCTGTCACGGGGATGCGGGCGGAGAGCACTTCCAGTACCATCAACACGCCTGCCGCGTTCTGAATCTGGTAGTCACCACGCAAGGACGGCCAGGGCAAGGAGTGTATCGATCGCGATCGGGACCGCCATTCCCAGGCATAGTTTTCAATCTTGAAATCATAGTCTCGTCCGAGCCGGTGTAACGGAGCGCCGATCCTATCCGCGTACCGGGCTAGTGTACCGGGCGCCTCGCGGTCAGAGCAAATCGCCGGCCGGCCCGGGCGAAAGATCCCGGCCTTCTCGCGGGCTATCTCCTCACGATTGGGTCCCAACCATTCGACGTGGTCGATCCCGATCGCTGCTATCAGCGCGGCGTCCGCATCAACAAGATTCACGGCGTCCAAGCGGCCTCCGAGCCCGACTTCGAGGACGACGACATCCAGATCCGCGCGCGCGAAGATATCGAGGGCCGCTAAGGTTCCGAACTCGAAATAGGTGAGCGAAACGCCCTCTCGAGCGTCATCGACGCGTTGAAAAGAGGCACACAGTTGCGCATCAGATACCGCCGCCCCGCCGATACGAATGCGCTCGTTGTAACGCATTAAATGCGGCGAGGTATAGGTCGCCGTCCGGTACTCCGCGGCTCTGAGGATGGCATCCAGCATGGCCACGCTCGAACCCTTGCCGTTGGTGCCTCCGACGCTAATGATACAATAGCGAGGGGCTTGCAGGCCCAGGCACTCGAATACCCGCCGGACACGGTCGAGGCCGAGGTCGATTTCCCGCACATGCAATCCTTCTTGCCAGGCAAGCCAAGCGGCCAAGGTGTGAAAGCGCGGGGGCAATGCCATGAGGATGGGCAGCGTCATGTAAGGCCCTTAGGCGCAGCGGCAGCGCCTGTCCCAGTGCGCTGCTTCCGATCGGCGCCCGGAAGCGTCAACACGTCTTAGAGCGCGGGCTGATGGGTGATAAGCGATAACAAGGAGGTTACCTGCTCGCGCATCTCTCTGCGATCGACGATCATATCGACCGCACCATGTTGCAGCAGGAATTCACTGCGCTGAAATCCCTCCGGTAAGGTTTGACGCACGGTCTGCTCGATCACCCTCGGCCCAGCAAAGCCGATCAGTGCATCCGGTTCAGCTATGTTGATGTCACCGAGCATCGCGAGACTTGCCGACACCCCGCCCATCGTCGGATTAGTAAGCACCGAGATATACGGAAGACCCCGCACACTGAGCGTGGCGAGCGCGGCGCTGGTTTTTGCCATTTGCATGAGCGACACCAGCGCCTCTTGCATTCTGGCCCCGCCGCTCGCGGAGAAGCACACAAAAGGCGCGTCGTGCTCTATGGCGGCATTGACGCCGCGTACAAAACGCTCGCCGACGACCGAGCCCATCGATCCGCCCATGAATTCGAATTCAAAGGCGCCGGCAACGATGGTTCTCGATTGCACGCGTCCCATGAATACTACCAGCGCATCAAGCTCATCGGTGGCTTTTTGGGCTTGGCTAAGCCGGTCTTTATAACGCTTGGTATCTTTAAAGCGGAGAAAATCCACAGGCTCGACTTCTTTACCGATTTCGACACGGGGTTCCGCATCCAGGAACCAATCGAGCCGCTGCCTGGCACCCACGCGCAGATGATGATCGCATTTCAGGCACACGTTGAAATTGCGCTCGAGCTCGGCGCGATAGAGCACCGCCTTGCATCCCGGACAACTGGTCCAGAGACCTTCGGGAACGACGCGTTTAGTGGTTCCGTTGGTACGAATGCGCGAAGGCAGCAGCTTTTTGAACCAATCCATACCCCATTCCGAACTCGTCATAGACTCTCTCGCAAACGCCCCGGCTCCACTCCATCCATGGCCCCGCGCAGCTCTTGCATGAAGGCGCGTACGTCTCGTTCTAGGTTTGTGCTGTTCCCGAGCGCCTCAATGCGGGAAACCAAGGCACTGCCCACGACCACTGCATCACCGATCAGTGCTATTCGCGCAGCGCTCTCGGCATCCTTGATCCCGAAACCGACGCCGATCGGCAATGCAGTATACCGCCGGATGAGGCTCACCTTATCGACCACCGCCGAAGTATCGAGTTTATCACTCCCCGTGACTCCTTTCAGCGAAACGTAATAGACAAACCCGCGCGCCAAGCCGCAGATGCGCGCGATACGGTCTTTGCTGGTGGTCGGTGCAAGGAGAAACACCGGATCGATCTCATGGGCACCTAGGATTTTAACCAGATCGTGCGCCTCTTCGGGAGGCATGTCGACGGTGAGGATACCATCGGCGCCCGCGCGCTGCGCTTCGCGTGCAAACACCGCGTAACCCATAACCTCGATCGGGTTGAGATAACCCATTAATACGATTGGCGTGTGCGTGTCAATTGCGCGGAATTCCCGGACCAGATCCAACACCGTCCGCAACGAGACCCCGCGCCGCAGAGCGCGTTCGCTCGAGCGTTGAATGACCGGACCGTCGGCCATGGGATCGGAAAACGGGACTCCCAGCTCCAAAATATCGGCGCCACTCGCGACCAGCGCCCGCATCAGCGCCACGGTACTTTCCGGTCCCGGATCGCCGGCGGTAATAAAGGGCACTAAGGCCTTGCGGCCACGGGTGCGGAGCGCATCGAAACATCGGCTCAGCCGGCCCATGGCGCACACCCCTCGTTGTAAATCACAGCGTGATTCCTTCGCGCGTTGCGACCGTGTGGATATCCTTATCCCCGCGTCCCGAGAGGTTCACGATAATGATTTGCTCGCGCTCCATCCGCGCGGCGAGCTTGGCCGCAAAGGCCAGCGCATGGGATGACTCTAGGGCAGGAATGATGCCTTCGATGCGCGTCAGATCATGAAACGCCGCGAGGGCTTCCGCATCGCTGATCGCCACATAGCTCGCACGCCCCGTATCCTTTAACCACGCATGTTCGGGTCCCACCCCCGGGTAGTCAAGGCCGGCCGAAATTGAATGGGTTTCGATGATTTGACCGTTGGGATCTTCCAATAGGTAGGTACGGTTTCCATGTAACACCCCCGGGCGGCCAGCGCACAAGGAGGCCGCATGGCGTCCCGTGTCTAACCCCTCACCGGCGGCTTCCACCCCGTACAAAGCCACGGAGTGATCCTCGATAAACGGGAAAAACAGTCCCATCGCGTTAGAGCCGCCTCCGACGCAGGCGACCAAGGCATCCGGCGCGCGGCCGGTTTGTTCTTGACACTGGACACGCGCCTCACGCCCGATGACGGCTTGGAAGTCGCGCACCAGCATCGGATAAGGATGCGGGCCCGCCACCGTGCCGATGATATAAAACGTGTTATCGACGTTCGTCACCCAATCGCGAAGGGCTTCGTTGAGCGCATCCTTGAGGGTCTTGGAACCCGATTCCACCGGGATCACGCGCGCTCCCAAGAGTTTCATGCGGTAGACATTGATCGCCTGCCGCTGAATGTCCTCCGATCCCATATAGACCACACACTCGATACCGGCTCGGGCGGCGACCGTGGCCGTCGCCACACCATGTTGGCCGGCGCCCGTCTCGGCGATGACACGGTGCTTATTCATGCGGCGCGCGAGTAAGGCCTGCCCCACGGTGTTATTGATCTTGTGCGCGCCGGTGTGGTTCAGATCTTCGCGTTTCAGGAATATTTGTGCCCCGCCTAAACGCTGCGTCCAACGTTCGGCAAAGTAAAGCGGGGAAGGTCGGCCTACATAATGCGCGAGGTCCGCATCCAGCTCGGCGACAAACTCCGGATCGCGGCAGTATCGCTGATAGGCATCCTCAAGCTCCCGCAAGGGCTTCATCAAGGTCTCGGCAACGAAGCGGCCGCCATAGACGCCGAAATGCCCGCGCTGATCCGGAAGCGTGTCGCCAACACGTGCGTCCATCATTGCCTTGTTTACCATGTCAACCGAGCCTTGCATCTCGAACCGAGCGCATGAATTGCCGTAGTTTTTCCTCGTCTTTTATTCCCTTGGTGCTCTCCACTCCCCCGCTCACATCCACGGCGTAGGGCCGGGCAGCTGCGATCGCCGATGTGACATTATCAGGACTCAATCCTCCTGCCAAGATAATCGGTTTCGGCAACTGTTGCGGAATCGCCGCCCAGTCGAATATCTGTCCGGTTCCCCCCGGCAATCCGGGGACAAAACTATCCAGCAGCAATGCACTCGCATCCGCATAATTCCGGCAGAGCGCGTGCAAATCGACCCCCTCCCGAACACGAATGGCCTTTACGTAAGGTTTTCCAAACATCCGGCAATATCCGGGGGGTTCATCACCGTGGAACTGCAACACATCGAGAGAGATACGCTCCAAGACTGCGCGGATCTTATCTTCCTTCGCATCCACGAACAGCCCCACCCGTGTCAGAAATGGTGGTAATCCAGCCAGGATTTCAAAAGCTTGGTCGATATTCACAGCCCGGGGACTGCTCGAGTAAAACACCAAGCCGATAGCGTCTGCCCCTTGCTCGCTAGCCGCCCATGCATCGCGTCCGCGCGTGATCCCGCAAATCTTGACCCTGACGCGTGTCGTAGGAATTCCCCGTGCCCCCGTCACTGGCTTCAGTCTCGACGCACCGCTAGAACGGCAGGCTCACCGGCATCGGACCCGGTATGGCGTCGGTCTCGGGATATCCGACCGCCATAAGATACAATCCCCCAGGCGGTGCCGTGACTCCGCCTAGGGTGCGATCGCGTCCCTCCAAGACTTCGCGGGCCCACCCGCTGGCGGCGTCGCCGCGACCGATGGCGAGCAATACGCCGGCAATGTTCCGAACCATGTGGTGCAAGAAGGCGTTGGCCTCAATATCAAGCGCCACGATCGGGCCGCTGCGCCGGACCTCGATACGGTGAACCGTCCGCACCGGGGTCTTGGCCTGGCATTCCTGCGATCGGAAAGCCGAGAAATCGTGCTCGCCGCGTAAGCACAGCGCCGCCTCGTTCATCCGCTCGGCGTCGAGTGGCCGGCGTTCCCAGGCGATCTTCGACGCCCATAACCCGGAGCGCGCGGGGCGGTTCAAGATCAAATAGCGATAGCGTCTCGCGGTCGCGGAGTAGCGTGCATGGAACTCGGCGCGCGCCTCTCGAGCCCATAATACGCACACATCGGGCGGAAGGTTGGTATTGGCACCGAGCACCCAAGAGCGCGCCTCGCGGCAGGCATCGGTTTCGATATGAATGACTTGTCCGAGCGCGTGCACCCCGGTATCAGTCCGCCCGGCGCAATGTACCCGCAACGGTTGATCGGCAACCCGCGACAAGGCCTCCTCGATACAGGCCTGCACGGTCCGTACGCGCTGCTGGATCTGCCAACCACAAAACCGACTTCCATCGTATTCGACACCGAGGGCAATCCTCACAGGCCGTTCTGGAGTGCGAGGAGCAAGGCCAAGACGCCGGCCAAAACTCCCCATTGCAGGAAGGACGGAGCACCTAAATCTGGGATCCGCACCCGCTTGATCGGCGTCGCTTCGGCGCATTGCACGACGGACTCGAACACGCTCGCAAGCGCCTCACCCGCGCGCAGAGGCTTTCGCCAAACGATCCGAGCCCCTTCGTTAATACGGATCCGCAGCATGTCTTCCAAAGCCGGTAATACTTCAAGCACAAGTTGGATCCGCACCGCGACGCGTTCCGCGAACCGGCCCGGATACCACTTCGCCAGTGTGTAAATCGCCGCGATGAGCTCGTCGCGCGGCGTGTGGGTGACGAGTAAGCTCACCAACAGCACCGTCACGCTGAGGAGCGCAATGCGATAGGCTCCGGCATAAAGCCCCTCCACGGACGGGACCTCCCAATCCTGGATAATTGCCTGGCCCGGCGTAAAAAAAACGTAGAGTATCACGATGGAAAACCATAGCCACCGCAGCCGCCGGAGAAGCCGGCAAGCAAGTTCAGACGACGCCCGCCCGGACATCCTCAATGCAATACCGGCGACGCTCGCGCTCGCCACTAAAACCTCGGGACTTCCGCGGGAAAGAAACCCCGACCATACGATAAAGCCGAGGAGAGTGATCACCGGGTGCATGCGCCCACCTGAAGAGCTTGGGCTGCGCGACGCCCATGCAGGCTCCCCGCCGCGCTATGCCCCAGACGCTAGCCCAACTGGCGTAATAGCTGCCTGGCCTCCTGACGTTGTTCCTCGACGCCGTGCTCTACCACCTCTTCCAAGATCGAACGCGCGCCTCCCGCGTCACCGAGTTCGATATAGGCCTTGGCCAGGTTCAGCTTGACATCGACGTCCGCCGTCGCGTCGGCCTGATCCTCGATGCCGCTCTCCTCAGCCTCGACCTTGTTTATCGCCTTGTACAGATCGCTGGTATCTTCGGGTGATAAACCGAATTCGGCACTCAGATCTGTTAGATCCAAAGGGTCGGCCTCTTTCTCGGGGGGTGTCGAGGGCTCGGTGTCCAGAGTCAACTTCGTTTCCCCGGCGAGCGCCGGTTTAATCTCTTCGATATTCTCGAACTGAAAATCAGACAGATCAAATTCAATACCGCCATCGCCGTCAACGGCGGCTGTACGCGTATCAAAGTTAGCAAGCGCATCATCCATTGGTGGGCGTTTGGGCGTTTCTATCTTGGCAGGCGGCTCCTTCAGCCAGGAGGAAAGAGTGCGCTCGCCTGGCGGTTCGTGCGTCGCTTCCGCCCCGCTTTCTGCGGGGCTGGTAATGTCCACGACCACGGGGCTTACCGGGTGGGTCATTTCGTCGGCGAAATCCTCGGCGAGTTTAGCAACACGTACCGTGTCGTCGGCCGATTCGGCCCTACTTTCAGGCGCCGTGATATCGATGAATTCCGCCGCTTCCGCGTCCTGCGCGGACGGCGATGTCACATCGATCATCTCGGACGCCGCCACGCCCCCCGCGCCATCGCTGCCGATCCCGGCAGGCGCCGCATCCAACCACTTAGTGATCCCGAGATCGAAATCGGCCGCAACCCTGGGCTCGGTGGTGGGAGCGATTGCGGCGGCGACCGTGTCTCCGGGCCCGCCGCGCGACTGTTCCGCCGCGCCAATATCCACGAACTCGCTTTCCTCCACGTCTACATTGGCCACCGCGGGCTCGTCGGAAAGGAGCGGTTGGTCGGGTGAGAGCGACTGCCACATCGCCGTGGCGCGCTCCCACAGAGGGCCTTGGCCACCAGTGGCATCACGCAATTCCTTGGCGCTTGTTGCAAACGCCACCTTGTTTCCCGAGGCGTGATATACCTCGAGCAGCTTCAGTTTGTAGTTGGGTTGATCGGGATCCGCGGCGATGGCCTGGTTTACCAAACGCTCGGCCTCCTCGAATCGCTCATAGGTTAGGTAAACATCAAGGTCCGACAGCGGGTCCTCGTTATTCGACTCCGCGATTACGTCCGAGGCAGCAGACTGACCGTCCTGAGCGTCCTGAGTGAACGCGCCCGGGGGGGCTTGTCGCATTCTAAACGCACCACTATCCCCAGGGCTTGCGGGTCGGACTCCCACCGGCTCAAAATCCTCGGCCACGGGTTGGCCATCGGACGCTCCGCGCTTTTTAAACGCCATCGCCGCGCCGACGACGATGACCACCAGCGCCGCGACGCCACCGATAAGCCCAAGGTTTCCTCCCAGAAGCTTTTCTGTCAACCCTCCGTCATCCGGCGGCGCCGGGGCCTCCGGTATCGGCGGGGGTAACGGCGCCGCGACCTCGTTTTCGGGCTCGGTCGTTTCCTTGGGGGTTGAAGGAGGCGATGACGATTCCGGTAGCGCGCTGGATTCGGTATCTGGCACCGCTCCAGGTTCAGGCGCCGTCAAGGGAGTCTCCTGAGGTTGTGGTTGCGATGGCGCAGTGGCGTCAGGTGTCGGGTTTACGGGTGCGGCGCGATCAGACGGCGTGGCTGTTTCCGGTGCGACGGCTGCGCCGGCGGCTTTCGCCTGCAGTGCGGCGAGATCAGCGTCCTTAATCTCGATCTGCTTGCGCAGCAGATTGATGATCGCATCGCTCTCGGTGATCTTGCTCTTAAGCTCTTCGATTTCTTGCTTCTGCGAGGCCACTGTTTCCTGCGCGATGGCGAGGCCCTTATCGGAACTCCCAGGCGCGAGCGATGCCTGCGCCGCGCCGTCCGCCGCGGCCAATAGCTTGAGCTGAGCTTCATCCTCGGCGGGACTGGCGGCCACGGCCGGTGCCCCGGCCGTGCCCGAGGACGACACTTCGCCCGCGGGTTGCGGCCGTGCGGCGGCCGCGACTCTCTGCCGGTATTGCTCCCACAATGCCGAGTGCTTGCTCACAAGCTGCATCGCTTCGCGATGAGACATGCGCGCGCTATCCCCACGCTCGGGGAGTTGTAACACGGCGCCGCGTTTCAATGCATTGATGTTGTTATCCAGGAAAAAAGCCTCAGGGTTGGCGCGCAATAGTGCAAACATGATCTGCTGCACAGAGACGCTCGGATCGGTGCGGACCGATAGTGCAATCTCCCACAAGGTGTCGCCCGATACCGTCGGTCCGTAGCTGTCCCCGTCGCCCGGTACCCCCGCGCGCCGCGCCGCGCGATGCTCGGCTCCCCGGGGAGGCGTGATGCTCTTGTCTCTTACGATGGCGCCACGAGACGGTTTGGGACCGGCGGTTGCGGGCTTCGCGGGCGGAAAGCTGCCCCGTGCCTTGTGCACAGGCGGGTCCAGCAATGCCGCGTATTCGCGAAACAGCCGTCCCTTGGACCAGTTGACCTCAATCAAGAAGTTGATAAATGGTTCGCGAATCGGTTCCGTGCTGGTGATTTTGATGTAGTCCGGGCCATCGCGCGTTTCCACGACTTCGAAACGGAGCATCGATAGAAAGGCCGGCCGTTCCAAGCCAGCACGCCTAAATCGCTCCACGTCGGCCAGTTTGACCGTGAGCGCCTCGATCTCTTCGGCCTTGGTATTGATGATCGCCACCGTGGCGTAAAACCGCTCATTGAGCTGCGAGCGTTTTTGCAGATCGCCAAGGCCAAGGGTATACGCCGTGCTTGGGATCCAAAGGAGGAGGAGAACAACCAATCGATGAGCCATGTACGATACCTTTTTTAGATAAAGTCTGCCGAGGCGTATTGACACATGAATGATTAATTACAATTAAATAATAAACTTGACGTTTAATTGTATAGAAAAATCGTACAAGATTAGATGAACTATAGTTTATAAGTAACTTTTTACCAACATTTCCGCGATCTGGATACTGTTGAGCGCGGCCCCCTTACGCAGGTTGTCCGACACTACCCACATATTCAAGCCCCGGGGGTGAGAGATATCCTCGCGGATCCTGCCGACATAGACAGCGTCGCGCCCCGCGGCGTCCGTCGCGGCGGTGGGATAACCGCCAGAAATGAGTTCGTCCACCACGGTCACCCCTGGTGCGGCGCGAAGTAAGGTTCGGGCCTCCGGCGCTGTAAGCTTCCATTTGGTCTCCACATGAACTGCCTCGGAGTGCCCATAGTACACCGGCACCCGCACCGCGGTCGGATTCACCAGGACGCTTTCGTCTTCGAGGATCTTACGCGTCTCCCATACCATCTTCATTTCTTCCTTGGTATAACCGTTGGGCTCAAAAACATCGATGTGCGGTAACACATTAAAGGCGATTTGCCGTGGATACACCTGAGCGCGCACCGGCTCACCGTCAATCACCGCTTTGCTTTGGATCGCAAGCTCGCCGATCGCTTTCCTGCCGGTCCCTGACACCGATTGATAGGTACACACATTGATGCGCTCGATACCGGCCGCATCGTAGATCGGTTTAAGCGCAACGACCATCTGAATCGTCGAGCAGTTTGGATTCGCAATGATCCCTCGGTTTTTGAACCCGCTGACAGCATGAGGATTTACCTCCGGAACTACAAGCGGAACATCGGTTTCGTACCGAAAACGTGAGGTGTTATCGATCACGACACAGCCCTTCGCCGCCGCCTTGGGTGCGAAGATCTCCGACACGGTGGCGCCGGGCGAAAATAATCCTATCTCTACGCCGCTGAAATCGAATGCGTCGAGATCTTGCACCTCCAGCAATTCGCCATTGAAGCGAACGGTGC
>JBOIDM010000126.1:0-7592 GCA_050740575.1 Gammaproteobacteria bacterium | reverse complement strand
GTTCAATTGGGGGGCCTTGAGGTCGAGGATGTGGTGATGGAATGTCTCGTCGGAAGCGAGCACGACAACCGATTTGTCGCCAGTGAAACGCACCGCCTCACCGCGAAAGAGACAAGCGCCGAGGGCGAAATACTATTCGAACTCGAAATGACCCCCGGATTTTCTGGTCTGAAAACCTACAAGCTGCGCCTGTATCCCTACCACCCGCTCTTGACCCATCCTTTCGAGATCGGCTTGATGAAGTGGATTTAGGGCAACCGTCTGCTCCCGCATGGCGGCGTGGAGTTCTCCCGGCCGCGGTTTTCGAAGCCTACGGCGCCGGCCGCCTACCCACTCGCTACCGCACCGGCCTGTACCTCGCCGTGATCGCCGAAGCTACGGGCGCTGCTTTCAATCCGCAGGAAACCGTTTGAGGAATCTCATTGCGCGGCTATCTCGACCCAAGCGCCACCGCCTACCCCCGAGCGCTGTGTCAGCACACAGGGCTTTAGCCTGCATGCCGAAGTGCGTTGCACCAGCAATCAGCGCCACAAACTTCACTGTTCGCTTAAAGCGTGGTCCACCACCATCATTGCAAGCTCGAATTCGAATCATTCCGCCAGCTCGCCAATTTCCATGGTGAAGGATGGAAGCTCAAAGCGGGTGACTTTCACGACAGAACCCGATCCCCCCGCTATTGGGAGCGGAGGAAGCTACCACTATAATCACCACAGTTCGGTAAGAAAGTGGTTAATCAATCCAAGCTATGCCGGAGTTCACCCAGCAAGCGGGGGATACGCGGTCCGAGAATTTTAAAATGTATCTGGTGGCGCGCTTTACTGTACGCGTACTCATTTTGTCACCTCTTACCTCAACTACTCGCCCATTCAAGCGAGGTCTTTGGATTCATTGCCGCGGGTCAAGCTTGCCGAAAGGGTAGAGCGGTTGGCGATCCCATGACGTATCATTGCACCCCGCCATTTTTCACAGTACCGTGTTGCCGCATATAATTATCATCATGGCTTCGAACGCCTATAGCATCTCGTCAGAATTGAGGGGGAATCGTTGTGTACAAAGCACTCTTAGGTTTCGCTTGTGTACTGTTGAACGCGAGCGCCGCGGGGACGCAGATCGTCTATATCAGCGACGACGTCGGGGTCTTTCTGCACCGTGGGCCCAGTAACCAGTTTAAGCTGATTGGGACCGTACCCGCCGGGTCGCGCGTGACCTTGGTCGATCGAAACGAGATGACGGGCTATGTAAAGATAGTGGACGAGGAGGGGAAATCGGGTTGGCTGGAAAAACGTTTCGTCAGCACGGAGATCAGCCGGCGCGAGCGTTTGACGAGTGTGGAGCGCGAGCTCGAACAACTCAAGAAGCAATTCGAGGGCTCCGGATCGAAACTCTCCGCTTATCAGGCGGAATTAACCGAATTGAAACACCAGAATCAAACGCTCGACCACGAGGCCAAGTTACGGAGCAGCGAGGTCATGCGACTCCAAAACGAACTGGCCGGCAAGGATCAACAAAATCAAATCAAATGGTTTCAGATCGGCGCGTTGGTGCTTGCCGCGGGTATCGTGCTGGGATTGCTAGTTCCGCACTTAGCGAAACGCCGTCGCCGTAAAGATGGCTGGTAGATCGCTTGAGCGCGCGAGGCGGGCCCCGGTGTATTGCATTACCGCCGGCGCTCAAGCCACCCAGGCGGATCGCGTGAGCCATATGCGTTACTGGCGGAGGGGAATGCATGTGATGCCGCCCGATGTTGAGGATAAGCGCATCGCCCGGAAACCTCGGTCGCGGGCCGTGGAATTGGATCAACGTGTGATCACAGCGACGATCGGATTGTCTCGAAGCATGGATGCAAGCACAACCCGATCAAAGCGCCGCGTAAGCGCTAAGGCCCAATTGGCGACCTGATTGGCGAGCGCTTCTTGCTCCGGCTCGTCAACCATATTGATGAGGGGGACGACCGCGGCCTTGCCGACCCCTTTAAGCGCGCCTTGTTCATCGGTAAGGAGACGTGCTATGTGCTCTGGAGTGATGATCTCGCCGGGTTCGACACCGGTGACCGCACTGATGCGATCCGGGCGATGCGCGATCGACTCGCTAAGCCGTTCACCGATGGCGCGAGCGGAAACTATCGGCACTACCGTGGAAGCGTGCTCGGGAAGTTGCGGCTCATCGGGCGCCGGGGCTTTGATCCACCTGGAACGCGCACCGTCGGCTTTAACCAAGGTCACATCGAAGGCGCCAGCTTCATGAACGCGCGGCACCTCACTCGGCGCCAGACCCCTTAGACGTCCGGGTTTAACGGAGGGTTGCGCGAGCGCCACGGTGCGATGCATCCCCGCATGCTTCACCGCCTCAAGGAGCGTGCTGTATTCGGCGACGATCCTATGAGCGTTCAAAGCTTCTGGAAACGGCGGAATGTGCACCGTAGCGGTCACGGCAACACGGCCCGGGCATAACGCCGCAAGCCGGTAGAGCGTGCTTTTTTTTCCACCGGCCCCGACAAAGCAAACGATGCCACCTTGAATAGCGAGCGCATCGACCAGCGAGATGCGAAGCCCCTTCGATCTAGGCATTAATGCTCACCTGGACCGAGAGGATACGTGGCAGATAACTCGCGATGAGGGTCCAGTGATCGCCCGCATCCCTGCTCGAGAACAGATGTCCGCTGGAGGTCCCGAAATAAACGCCGAGGGAATCGAGGCCGTCGGTGACCAAGGCTTCTCGCAGCACCGTGACATAGACATGTTGCTGAGGTAAGCCACGAGTCAGGGCTTGCCAACTGGCACCAGCATCGCGGCTGCGATAGACGCGCAGATTAGCGCCGGCCGTGGTGCGGACATGGGGATTGTCCTCTGGAATCACATAGACTACCTCGGAATCCTCCGGGGCGGTCGCAATGGCATAGCCAAAATCGCTTGGGAGACCAGCGGTGATTTCGATCCACGTAGCGCCGTAATCATCGCTCCGATAGGTGCCGTTATAGCATTGGCGGTAGAGGCGGCCGGGTAGGGTAGGGTGGACGACTAAACGGTGAATGTTATGGCCGGTCTCCGGGTGCGGGCGTGGGATGTTCTCCGCGCGTACGCCGCGGTTGATCGGGATCCATGTGGTTCCCTTGTCATCGGATCGAAAAGCCCCGCCGGCGGACACCGCGGCATAGAGGCAATTCGAGTCACTCGGATCGCTATAAATGGAGTGGATCGCGAAGCCGCCGCGGGCCGGTTCCCAGGTGTGACGCGTCGCGTGCCGATTGATCCCCATTAGCGGGGCCCAGCTTCCACCGCCATCGACGCTCGAGAATAAACCGGGCGGATCGATCCCGGCATACAGGCGCTCAGGATCTTCTCGATCGGCGGCTGCGACAAACCAAACCGCATCGAGGCTTGAAGGGTATTCACCTGGGCTATGGCATGGAACAGCCGGCAATGGGTGCCAACTGCGACCGCCATCCGCACTGCGATAGATATGAGCGCCCCAGATAGGATGGTTTGCCGCCGCATAGCCGAATCGCGGGCATCTCGGATGCAACCAGGCATGCATGATCTCGTAGCCGACGATGTAGGGCCCGTCCATTTCCCACTCTTCTCGGCGATGATCGGAGCGCATACAAAACAAACCCTTTCGTGTGCCCACCAAGAGCGTGGTGCGGAAATTTTCCGATCGCATGTTGCATGTTAGCCCGGCTCGCGCTGGGGAAGAGCCGACGGTCCCCGCGGCAAGACTGCGGGGGACTATTTAGTGACTCTTAATTCCGACCTTGATAACGGTTTCCCTGTTACGCTCATCGAGCGTGTGCATCTCGACGGGTCGGCGCCAAACGCAGTGGACGTATTCGAGCACCTTGCGGGCGTACTCGCTATCGAGTCCGCGCCCGTCCGCGATGGCGTCGTGTTTGAGGTCCAAGGTGCCGTCGGTCCGTAACTGCGCCACTCCGATCCGCGGCGCGCCGAAATGATACCGCGGGGACAAGATCTGTTCTCGAATTGCGTTGATATCCGCTTCATTGACTTTGATCTCGCCACTACGTTTAGCGCTATAACTGAACAGTCCTAGCTCCGTCGCCATCTCCTCGTTAAGATAGTTATGCACGAAGCTGAAATCATCTTCTTCCCGCATAATCCTGCGGGCTTTTTCCAAACCACGGTTCTCGACGAGACGATCCCACAGAACGAACCCGAGATGATAGGGATTGATCTGCAGCGCGATCTCGTGTTCTCCAGCGAAGGGGCGAACGACGTCGGAATGGGCCCGAAGCGCGTCCAGGTAGAGGTCGTTGGGTAGAAAACGCGCTTCCCTGAGCAGACGCGCATGCCAATAGGACGCCCATCCCTCATTCATGATCTGACAGGAAAATACCGGGTAGAAATAGAACGATTCCTCGCGCACCGCAAGAAAAATATCGCGTTCCCAGTCTTCCATTTCCGGGGCATAGTGGGCGATGAACCACAGCAGGTCATACTCGGGATGAGGGGGAACGGGAGCATGCACATGCTCGTGGCCGCTAACCTTCCGTGGGGCCTCGCCCGGCAGCGAAGTGAATCGCTTTCGAAATCCCGCCACGGGAGGTGGATCCTCAGCGGCGACATGCGCCGGATACGGCGACCGCGACAAGCATTGATTGTCGTCGATGTGTTGTTCCAGCGCCAGCGCCGCATCGAGCACCATTTCCACGCGCTTTTGGCCATAAACCGAAGCCGCGTTTTCGATATGGTGCGCGTGCGCCGCGGCTTGCTCGACCACATGATATCCGGCTTGCTCTTGCGCACGCTGAAACAGAAGATTGTTCTTTGAAAAATCCGCGTGCCCCAGCACGTGCGCGATTACCAAGGCATTTTCCTGAATCGTATTGGTGTTCGCAAGGTAGGCACGCCCCGGATTTCCAGGGAAGACCACCTCGAAAATCTTTGAATGCCCCATGCGATGCTGAACCAACTGGTAGATGTACCGCACGCCAAAGGACCAATGCGGCATGCGCACAGGAAACCCGTAGACAGCAACCTCCATCATGAAGCTCGGGGGTACCACCTCAAACTCAACGGGATAAAAATCGAGCCCCTGATCGTGCGCGAGTTGCTCCAATGGGCCGCAGTAGGGATTATGTTTCATGTCGCTAGGGAGCACCGTGTCCTGCTTGCTGGTTGAAGAATTTTTTTATGCCGGGCCAGATATCTTCCTGCCCCCCCACCACATAGCTCCCGACGCGCAAGCCCCGGTTTCGTAATCTCTGAAATAAGGCGCTCATCTGGGTGTCGAGAGCGTCCGTCAAGGTCTGGGCAATCTCGACATAACCCACGAAATTCCCGGCCGTGGCTACTTTCTCCAGGGCGGCCTCCGATGGCTCGCGATCCTCGATAAAATTATCGCCGTCGGAGGCGTAGAACAGATACGTGTTGTAACGGCTCGGGTGGTATCGCTTCTCCAGTATTTCCAACACCAACGCAAAACCGCTCGAGGCCTGGGTCCCGCCCTGGGCGGTGACTTTGAAGAACTCCTCCTCGGAGAACTCCCATGCTGTCGCGGTGTGGGCGATAAATACCGTACTTATATTCAGGTATTGGCGCCTCAGACCTTGCAGAACCCAGAAGAAGAAAGCCTTGGCCAGCTTGCGATCTTCCTCCTCCATGCTCGAGGAGGCGTCCAATAGAAAGAAGACCACGGCGTTCATTGCCGGCCTCTGGCGTTTCGCGAGTTGCCGAAAACGCAAATCCTCATTGGTGAAATCGGGCGCGTCGTCTTGGACTGAGCGGCGTTTGATCGCCTCTTTCAAGGTGCGCCGCCGATCCAGACGCGAGCGGGCACCGCGCCGATCCCATCCTTCGCGTACAAGTTGCTCATCGATGAGCGTTTCCCCGGGCCGCGGCTCAAGGTTCGGAAGCTCGAGCTCCTCCCAGAGCCAATCAACGATGTCGTCAATCTTGAATTCGAGCAGCAGCTGTACCCCGCCCGGTTCGTTCCCAGCTTGCCTGTCGGCAGCGTCGAAAAGTCCATGCGGTGGCCGCAAGATGTCTCCGACCTTCACCTTACCCGGTTGCGCTTGCCCGACGCCTTTTTTTTGATCCGAGGCATTGAGGCGGAAGCGGTAATGCTCCAAAAGCTTTACCGGCACCCGCAGCGTACGGTTATCGGGACGAGAGATCACATCGGAACCCGCAATCAGCTCGGGCAGACGTTGCTTTACGCTGTCGCGAATCTTTTCGTTGTGCCGCAGCCAATCGCGGGCGCCGCGTGAAAACAAATCGTACCACTCCGTGTCCTTGGATTGCGGTATTCGATCGTGGTGCTCACCTTGGTTCATTGGTAGTGTGATCCTTGCCCCTCATTCCTGAGACAACAAGGTGGTTACGTAATTCAACGCTTCTTTAGCGCTGTGCTCATCATAGCCGTACTCGTCGACTAAGCGCTGTTGCACGGCCGATATCTTTTGCTTCGCAGCTTCGTCCGGGCGGGTGGTCGAGGCAACAAGCCGGAGCACATCGCGTCGTTCCTCGAATAGATACTGCTCGATCGCTTCGTGAAGCCGCGCGTGACTGTCGAGTGTGAATTTTTCGCCTTGCTTATAGGCGACCATCGCCTTACGCACCACCTCCTGGCGGAAAGACAGCTTGCCGGATTCCGAGATATTAATCTTCTCTTCAACGGCACGCTGGAACCGTTCATCGGGCGATCGGCCTTCACCCGTGATCAGATCGGTGATTTCACGGTGATCGAGTGTCGCCTCCACCTCGTCGAGGTACTTTTCCAGCAAGGATTGTGCTTCTTGCTCGAAGGAGGCAAACAAGGCCTTGTGCACGTCCTCCTTGACCCAGCGGTTATAAAAATCCTTGCGCGCAACCACCAGAAAATCCGACCACTGGCGTTTCTGCTTGGCGTCCATGCGGGCATCGGATTCGATCGCGTCTTTCAAGGCAAGCAAGACTTCCATGCTGGTCAGGCTTCGCGCCTCGCTTTTCGTGATCGCTTTCGAGAGCGCATTGATCACGAATCGTGGACTGACGCCCGACATGCCTTCTTCCGGCGTTTCGGCGCGGATGCGGTCTACTTCAGCCAGGCTTACTCCTTCCACATTTTCTCCGGTATAGAGACGTGCTTTCTTGGTGAGATCCAAACCCTCGCGCTCGGACTTATGCAAACGCGTCAGGACGGCAAAAACAGCGGCACTATCCAGAGCATGAGGGTCGAGATGCACTTCCCGAAAGTTCGGCGTCGAGGAAACTAACTTCGTATAGATTCGGCTTTCATCTTTGTACGACAAGGTATAAGGAACCTTAACGATGACCATGCGATCCAACAAGGCTTCATTCTCCCGTTCCTGCAGGAATTTTTGAAATTCCGCGAGGTTGGTGTGTGCCACAATGGTTTCATCGAGGTAAATCAACGGGAAACGGGACACCTTGACGTTTTTCTCTTGCGTCAGTGTCAGTAGTAGATAGAGAAATTCCCGCTTTACTTTGAGAATCTCGATCATCTCCAGGATCCCGCGGCTGGCAGCATAGACGGCGCCCGACCAGGACCAGGCGCGCGGATCACCTTCGTCGCCGAATCTACTGACCTTCGATAGGTCGACGGAGCCCACCAAATCGGCGATATCCGCGGTGGTG
>JBOIDM010000125.1:0-15677 GCA_050740575.1 Gammaproteobacteria bacterium | reverse complement strand
TTTCCACCCGAAGCACGAGTTGACCCACTTGATTTGGAGAAGGCGGGCAAGGCGTATTGCGTCCGAGGCGATATACCCCGGAAAGACGACAAAGCCGTCTGGCATTATCTATTCGATAAGTATGGAGCGCGGACCTCGGTGATGCTTTCGTCCGAATTTGTCGAATACGTTTTGACTCAGAATCTTGGTGAGAATGAGGAGTAGACAAGCTAACAATGCAAATGCAGCCGACCGCTAAAAGCGGCGGCTGATTTGCGGCGTTGGGCTTCTTGGGCCTCAAAGGTTACGCTGACGCTTTACAATAGTAACGTACTCCGTTAGCATAGTACGTGGCCATAATGTCCTTTGCCTGCGCAGAAACAGAGGGTCTCTTCAATGGCAAGCGGGTCAGGCGTTTCGTAAACATTCAGACCGTTGCGATGCGCAAGCTCGCGATGCTCAATCGAGCAGCCACGCTGCAAGATCTCAGAGTTCCGCCAGGAAACAGATTGGAGGCGCTTGTGGGAGATCGTGCAGGCCAACATTGCATTCGAGTCAATGACCAGTTTCGAGTCTGTTTTGTGTGGTCGGCGGAAGGTCCTGCAAACGTCGAGATTGTTGACTATCACTGATCGAGACCATTATGCGTAAGGTTCCCTATCCACATCCCGGTGAAATTCTCATGGAAGAATTCCTCAAACCCATGGGCATCACGCAGTATCGCCTCGCGAAGGAGATCGAGGTTCCCCAGCGTCGCATCGGCGAGATTGTTGCGGGCACTCGTGGCATCACAGCCGATACGGGTCTACGCCTTTCCCGGTTCTTCGGCATGTCCGAGGGCTTCTGGATTGGCTTGCAGGTGGACTATGACGCGGCCTTGGCTAAGGACACCCTTACGAAGACTCTCGCAAAGATCAAGCCTTGGAGGCATGACGAGAATGATGAGATGCAGGCCCAACGGAGGAATTAGGGAATTAGGGGACAGACCGGTCTGTCCCCTAATTCCTGATTTCCACCTAGGACTGACGGGCGTATCTCTTGTCGTTAACGAAAATTGAGGACGGCGGTATGGGCTGAGAATAAAAACTCATTACTGTATGCCGCATCCGAGATATGCACTCTTTTACACCGGCTACGTTTCCCGATAGAAAAGTAGCGTGAGACCGATCATCACGAAGGCCGTCGAACAAATCCAGCCGGGAAGGCGCTGATCCTCGCGCGGCAGCCTGAGTTCCAGCCAGCGTCCCCACCCCGAGATTACGGCAAAAAGCCCGAGCGGAGCGTGCGTCACCTCGGTAAGGAATTCGGATTTTAGGTTAAACATCGCGTGGGAATGGGTCAGGAGGATCGTTCCGCCGAACGCGCACAGCAAAGGGAACACGAACCGCCAGCGCGACTGTAAGCGCCCGGTGCGCACCATCCATTCGAAAACCCCCAAGCCAACCACGACGAGCACCGCGATGCGGTGCTGAAGGACGTCGGGGAGCAGCATACTCTCCCAGAAACCCGCCGGTCCCAAGGGCCAGGCGCGTGGATCGTTACGCAAGAACATGAAGGCCGCGAGCCCCAGAAACAGCAACGGCCAATGCCGCGCCCACGGGACCTTCCCGGTGCGCTCCAGCAGGGCTAAAAGGCCCATTGCCAACACGAACAAGCCCGACATGTTGTGATTGAACTCCGACCATGCGTACTCCACGGGTTGACGGACCGCGAGCGTGTCATCGATCGGCGCGGCCACGGCAAGCAGATCCGCCACCGGGGGCGAGCTCAGGCGCGGCATCCTGGGGACGAAACGCTCGACCACTTCTTCGGGTGTGGCCCGATCGGCGGCGATGTCGACGGAGGGAGGTAGTGAGGTCAGGGAAGCTGCGGCCAGCAATATGGTGACACCGAGACCGACCTCGGCCTCCACAAAGGCACGCACCCGAAGGGGAGTCGCCACGGCATCGAGCTGCGTGCGCCATCCCCGCACGAGAAAGAAATTCATCGCACCCAACAATAATCCCGTAGCGAGCAGCATGGTTTTGGTCAGCACCATCACGCCGTAACCGGTCCCGATTACCCCCCCCCAATCTCCGATATAACGCCAGGCGATAAAAAGACCCGGGCCGAGGACCAGGATCATGCTCAGGATGGCGAGGACCGAAAAGCGGCTAAAGACAGACGGAGCTAAGGTCCGCTCCTGGGTATGGCGATTCCATATTCTCCAGAACGCCACTAAATGCACGATACCGCCGACCCAGATGATCCCACCGGTCTGGTGCAGTACCGTGGCCGCCATGAGTTGCGCTCGTCCGTGCAAGCGGCTGACACCATGCGCGAGCCAGGCGGAATCGATCAGCAGCGCGACCGACAGTGTCCCGGCGACAACCCATAGCGTGCGCTTGCTTGGCTGGCTTAGGAGGCAGGCAGCGACGGCGGCCAATCCAAGCGCCAAGACTACGCTGGTGAGAACGGTACGGGCATAGTCCGTAGTTAAGAATGCCGCAATAGGCCACTGTCCGGCGGCATCCGCCAAGGTCCAAGGATGCAATACGAACAACAACAGGGACCGCGCCAGCGCCAGCACCAGGCATCCGGCGATGACAATCCGCAGCGATCGGCATAGCACGCAGGCCTTGAGCGGCGAGAAGGCCTCGAAGGGCCGTAATGCCCAAAACATGTACGCCATGCCCCCGACGGCAACGGCAAACCCGATTAGACTGATTCCCCGGAGCAAAACGTCCAAGAAACCGGCGAGCTGGGTCATCGGGATTCCGGCGTGACATGGAAACGCAAGACGCCCTCGGTAATATGTCCATCGGCGGCTAACACACGGTAACGGAGCACAAAGGTACCTGACGCTAATGGGGGCAAGTACACGAGGATACGGTCGGGGCCGCGCGGTTCCGCCCGCAGCGCGGTGGTTTCTTGGCCGCCGTCGCGCTCCAGGGTGAATCGGCTTAAGCCATGCTCGATGCGGCTGTTCAAGCGCAGGCTGATATTCTCCGGAGACTCGGTCAGCCGTGCATCCTGGCGAACTGTGGAATCAATCAGTATTGCATGAGCCCAACCGGAAGGGGCGCAGATGGCCGAAAGAATGCCTAATACGATGCGCCCGCGATATCGGCGCATTGACCGGGACCCCGTCGTCGCGGCCAAGCTGCGACAGGCTCTAAACGACCGCATCGGCATAGCGCCAGATCACAGGGGCGATTCATAGCTCAGCGACGATGGGCTGCTGCACGCCTGGCAGGGAAATCGCGCCCGATGGAACAGTTTGCATGCTAATTTGTATGCTAATAAGTAATACATGGGGCGCATTTGTTATGATTGTCCCGCTTCGAGTGGTAGTATTCTAGGAAAGTATAATCTTTTCACAACACCAGTTGGTATCGTGGAGACGTTACCTAACCGGCGATAGCGGGCACCAAATCACTATCATTGTTCTGTCCAAAGCTTTGCTTGGGGTTGATTCCGAGCCGCCCGGCCCTGTGGGCGCTGGCATACGACGCGCGCCGGCACGAACGCGGTCTTAAGATATTCGGGGGCTCGAATTGAAACCGGAATACCATCCTATAGGTTCGCACCCGCTTCTGGCGTATTGGTTTCTTGGCGTTCAGCGCTACGCCGTGGTCGTGATCTTATTCGCGGTTGTCAGCGCCGGTATCTGTTTCGATTATACTTTTAAACATCTTACGTTTAATACCGACACCTCCGATCTCATTTCATGGGATCTGCCATGGCGCCAAGCCTATCGGACATCTAAAGAGGCGTTTCCACAATATGCCGACACCATCGTTATCGTCGTGGATGGCGATACACCCGATCAAACCCGCGACGCGAGCCTGCAGCTCGCAAAGCATCTCAAGCGCCAACCCGCGCTTTTTGAATGGGTATACATGCCCGATGCACTGCCTTTTTTTCGCCGCAATGGCTTGCTGTTTTTAAGCGCGGAGGAACTCGAGGACCTCGCCGATAATCTGGCCAAGGCGCAACCCTTTCTCGCACGGCTGCAATCCGAGGCCGGCATCAAAGGTTTGTTCTCGCTCTTGGGAGACGCACTCACCGAATCCGATACGGATTTCGATCTACGCCCCGCCTTCGATCGCATCGGTACCGCCCTTCAGTCTATCCGCGAAGGCCGGCGCTACCGGCTCTCCTGGGAAGAACTGATGACCGGGAAGGACGCCAAACCGGAAGACCGGCGCGCCTTCGTGATCGTCAAACCCAAACTCGACTTCGGCAGTTTGTTACCCGGGGAGGGCGCGATGCGCGGCATCCGCGATCTCGCCCGTCAGCTTGACTTAACCGCCGAGCGCGGGGTGCGGGTCAGGCTCACCGGTGGCGCCGCCCTCGCCTACGAAGAGCTGCAAAGTGTAAGCTTCGCGACACAGAACGCGAGCATTGGGGCACTGCTGCTCGTCACGTTAATCATGTTCATCGGCTTGCGCTCCCTGTGGCTGACCTTGGGTACGCTGATCGCGCTGATCTTGGGCCTGATTTTCACAGCGGCCTTTGCGACCCTTGCGGTTGGGCAATTGAACCTCATCTCCGTGGCCTTCGCGGTTATGTATATCGGGCTCGGCGCGGACTACGCCATTTACTTGTGTCTTCGCTATGCGGAGCTGGCGCAACTCGAACAGGATCGGCGCGACGCATTAAAGCGGGCGGTCTTTCACGTCGGGGGGTCGCTGACGCTGTGTACGATCACGACCTCAATCGGCTTTTTCGCGTTTATCCCCACGGACTATTCGGGCGTGGCGGAGCTCGGCTTGATTTCGGGCGGCGGAATGTTCATCAGCTTGGGCGTGACCCTGGCGATCCTCCCTGCCCTGCTCAGCGTGATCCCTAAAGTCCCGCGCACCAATGGCAAGCAACTGGCCGGCCTCCCTTTCCCGGCCGCACTGCTCAAGTTTCCCTTGCGCTACGCAAAAACTGTCTGCGTCGCGGCGGCGGTGCTGGCAACGGCGGCGGTCCTGGTCCTGCCCGCATCCAGCTTTGATGACAATCCCCTGAACCTGCAGAATCCGGCGAACGAGTCAGTCCAGACGTTCAAGGAACTCTTGGCCACCAGCGAGCATTCCCCCTGGTCCTTGGTCGTGCTGGAGAAGAGTCTGGCGGCGGCCCGGGAGACGAAGGCGCGCATGCAGGCGCTACCCAGCGTCGATGACGTGATCACGATCGAGAGCTTTGTCCCGGAGGACCAACACGAGAAGCTGCCGATCATCGAAGACATGGCCTTGACGCTCGGCCCGGAGCTCATCACGGCCGCCGCCCCCATAGGGGCCGCGGCGCCCAGTCGTGAAACCTTGGAAATCTTTCGCGCCACATTATCCGACTATCTCCTCACACATCCCGAGGCACCATTCAGTGTGAGCGGCGCGCGTCTCGAACGAGAGATCGAGGCGTTTCTGAGACACCTCCGATCGCTCGATAAGGCTGCGGCGGAACGCAGCTTGAGGGATCTCGAGACCGCTCTCACGGCCTCGCTTCCCGGACGCTTGGAGTCCCTCAGGGATTCCTTGGACGCCGCAATGGTCAGTCTCGATGATCTACCGGCGGAACTGACGCAACGCTGGATATCACCCCAAGGGGCGGTCCGCATTGAGGTGTTTCCGCGCGGCAATCTCAACGATGCGGAGGCATTGCGACGATTTGTCTCGGAGGTACGCAGTGTCAAATCCGATGTGAGCGGTGTTCCGGTAAATTACCTGGAAGGAGGACGCGCGGTCGTGTCGGCGTTTCAGCAAGCGTTTTTATATTCCTTGCTCATCATCACGGTCGTTCTCGCCGTGTTCATGGAACGTAAGCGCGACATCGTACTCGTGTTGACGCCCCTGCTGCTGGCCGCATTACTGACGGGTGCCACCGCAGTGGTGCTCGGGATCCCGTTCAATTTTGCCAATATCATCGCCTTGCCGCTGCTATTGGGCATGGGGGTGGACAACGGGATCCATATGGTGCATCGCTTTCGTACGGCGCCGCCCGACGACGGCACGCTTCTGAACACCAGTACGGCGCGGGCCGTCGTGCTGAGCGCTCTCACGAATGTCAGTGCCTTCACCAACCTCGCCGTCTCCCCCCATCAGGGGACGGCTAGCATGGGCGTTTTGCTTTCGGTCGGGATCGTGCTAATGCTGCTTTGCACGCTCATCGTATTGCCGAGCCTGCTCGCCCTGCTGGGAAGCGCGAAGCGTCGATCGCCACAAGCCGCATGAAACCCTGGGACGCCCGACTCGCGTCGCTCTTGATCCGTCCTCTGCGAGACACGCCGATCACGCCCAATCATCTCACCACGGTTCGCCTGCTGACGGGAATCGCGGCGGCCGCGGCTTTTGCGAGCGGCGTTTGGCCGAACCTGGCTGCAATCTTATTCGCGCTCTCCAACCTGCTCGACCATACCGACGGCGAGTTGGCGCGGCTCACCGGAAAAGGCAGCCGCGCGGGCCACATTTACGATCTGATCAGCGATGCGATCGTGCATATCCTCCTTTTTCTGAGTATCGGTATCGGACTTTGGATTTCGGGATCAGGGGTGTGGACCCTGCCCGCCGGCATCATCGCCGGACTGGCAGTTACCGCCATTTTTCATATCCGCAGCGGGATCGAGGAGCGGTATGGAAAAACGGAAACCAAGCAGCCCGGTTGGGGCGGATTCGAGGCGGAAGACGTCCTGTACTTGTTGCCCCTGGTCACCTTGTTGGAGGGTCTCGTACCGTTTCTGGCCGCCGCCGCAATCGGCGCACCGATCGCGGCCGGGCTGGTTGTGAGGCAACTCCTAGCATTGCAGCGCGCGCCAAGCCAAGCGCAATGACCACCCTCATCACCGGTGCGACGGGTTTCGTCGGGTCGGCCGTGCTCCGCTGCCTTTTGAGCGCGGGCCATGCGGTGCGCGCATTGGCGCGCCCAGGAAGCCTAAAGCGCAACCTTGAGGGGCTGACCATCGAGGTCGTGCCAGGCGATCTCCGCGAACCGGCCACATTGAAACACGCCGTCGCAGGGGCTCAAGCCCTCTTTCACGTCGCGGCCGATTACCGTCTTTGGGCCCCGAACCCTCAGGAGATCTATGAAAGCAACGTGAGCGGTACGCGTAATCTCCTGCTCGCCGCCGCCGAGGCGGGGGTCGGCCGGATCGTATATACGAGCAGTGTGGCGACGCTCGGAGTAAACGTGGGCGGTAGCCCCGCCGACGAAGAGACTCCGGCCACGCTCTCCGACATGATCGGCCACTACAAGCGATCCAAGTTTCTTGCCGAGGCCGAAGTCCGCTGCTTGGCGCAGGAACAGGGATTGCCGATCGTGATCGTCAATCCCTCCGCCCCCGTCGGACCCAGGGACATTAGACCGACCCCGACCGGCCGCACCGTCTTGGATGCCGCTCGCGGACGCATGCCGGCCTATGTCGATACCGGGCTCAACATCGTCCATGTCGACGACGTTGCCCAGGGACATCTCGCGGCGTTTCAGCGCGGCCGCACCGGGGAGCGTTACATCTTGGGCGGCGAGAACATGAGCTTGTACGAGATCCTCCGCACCGTGGCTACCATCACCGGCGGGCGCCCGCCGCGACTGCGTCTGCCTCATGGGCTCGTGTTACCTATCGCGTACATGATGGAAGGCTGGGCCCGATTTTTCGGTCGCGGCGAGCCGCGTGCGACTGTCGATGGGGTGCGAATGGCAAAGAAGAAGATGTTCTTCAGCAGCGCAAAAGCCGAACGCGATCTCGCCTATACCCACCGGCCGCCCGCCGAAGCCTTGCGTGACGCTATCGATTGGTTTCGCGCGAACGGATACCTCGGCTAAGCAGCGGATCCTGACTTAGGGAAGCTCTGAACGAGTCTCAAAATCCATTCGCCCTGACGTATAGAAGGGCGAACCGTCACGATGAGCGAGCGTTCATCCATCAGGTCGATTGAGTCTAGTTTGGCAGCGCTGCTTGGCCATTCGCTTGATGACACGCCAGCGGCGGGAGAAATCCTGATCTCCGGGAGGCAATGTCCAGAGGGCATGCATGTGCAACAGCCTCCCTCCTGAGCATCGCTCACCGACAAGTGATTTTCGCAGCAGTGTTGCGGACCCAGACAGGACGACTTTGTTGCAGTGGATTTGATCAATATTTAAGGTGACAGAATCTAGCGACGGCGGCCCGATAAAGCCAAGCCGGTATAAGGACCAGGCACAAGATCGCGACCGTCATCTGCCCGGGTGGGTAATCCGCATGATGGGCGATCACGAAGCCGCCGACCGCGGCGGCGAGCGCGACGAGAGGCGCCACAACGAACATGGCGCGGACTTCGCGGCAGAGGTTCTTGGCCACGAGTCCCGGCAAGACCAGGCAGCCGAAGGTGTAAAGCATCCCCGAGGTGCGTATGGCAAGACCGGCCGCGAGGCCCAGTGCGAGCGAAGTTGCGATAAGCCAACGCGCGGGATGGATCCCCAGCGCTCGCGCGGTCATGGGGTCCAGCGCGATGAACAAGATGCGGCGCCAGCCCAAGCAAAAAAAGATCACACTGGCGACGGTCAACACCATGAAACCGGCCACATCCGCCTCCGTTGCGCCGATCAGACTCGACGCAAGAAGCCTGTGAACCTCTTCCAGGCCGTGCGGACTATGTGCGAGCAAGAGTACCGCGCCGCTGCCGGCCGTGAGAAAGATCCAGCCCGTGATCGCTTCGCTGCTTTCCCGCCGGGGTTCACGGGTGCGGGCCGTGAGCAGCGCGGAAGCGACGGCAAACGCGATCGCGCAGCCGGAGAGAAAGCCGTCCGTATGCAACCAAGCCCATGCTTGAATGCCGGCTAAGGATGCTGTCCACATTCCGAGGGCAACGCCGAAGCTCGACGCCTGGGCGACCGCGGCGCTCACGAAAATCTGATCGCGGGCCACGACGATGACGCCGATGAGCGCGAGGACGATCGCGATGAGCCAGCCGGCGAGATAGGTATTTTGAAACAAGGGCCAGGAGTTGAGGAATTCGCCGATCAAACGCTTATGCCCTCCACTGTTGGCAGCCTCCCAAAGGCGCCCGCGAGCTCGTCGCTCCGCAACATTTCCGAGGTCACGCCTGCCCTGATCCCGCCATTCGCGACGAGACAGACATGGCTCCCATATTTTTCGGCGATGCCGAGATCGTGCGAGACGCAAATGACCGTGAGGTTCCGATCGCGGTTCAGCTCCGCCAAGTGCTCCAGGAGCCGCGCCTCCACGATAAGGTCCATGCCACCTGTCGGTTCGTCCAGCACGAGCAAGCTCGGGCGGCGGGCGAGGGCGCGGGCGACCAGCGCGCGCTGGCGCTGACCGCCGGAGAGAGACCAGTAGTCGCGTCTTTCCATACCGGCGAGGTCTACTTGCGCCAGGGACCAGGCGATGCGCTCGCTCTCCCCGGCGCGAGTATCCCGAATTCCGCATAAGCCCAGACGGACGAACTCGCGCACCGTCGTCGGCAGGCTGGGATTGAAATCGCAGCGTTGCGGCACGAAGCCGATCCGATCCGCGCGCACCCGCGCCGGATCGCGCCAAACCTGGCCTTTGTGGCCCGGCAGAAGACCTAGCATGGCGTTCAACAAGCTACTCTTGCCCGAGCCGTTGGGGCCCAGGAGGAACCAGAGATCGCCGGCATGGATCGCGAGATTGACCTCTGAGAGGATCACTGCATTTCCATAAGCGATGGACAAGCTGTCGATCCGTACCAGTGGGACGCCTCCTTTGCATGTCGGCATTAGAGCCGGCCCAGTGTGGCTGCAAGTTGTTTCACGTTGTAATCGATCATTGCGAGGTAATCGTCCGTG
Source organism: Gammaproteobacteria bacterium (assembly GCA_050740575.1). Classification (GTDB taxonomy): domain Bacteria; phylum Pseudomonadota; class Gammaproteobacteria; order JACCXJ01; family JACCXJ01; genus USCg-Taylor. The sequence goes on along the minus strand of JBOIDM010000125.1, from coordinate 5,930 downwards.
CCGGGCCATGCGCCGACTTGATTGGCGAATGCAAGAACCCGCGCGCCGGTGTGCTCGGCTAAGAACTGCCCGTGTCGCGGATCGAAATACGCCGAGGTAATAACGATCTTGATGGCGTCTGCTTGCATTCGTTTTACCAGATCTTGCATGTGTAAGGTCGTGGGAGGAATGCCGGGTTTCGGTTCCATGTGACCGGCGATCACCAGTCCGAAACGATGAGCGAAATAAGGCCAGAGATTGTGATCGTCCACGATTTTGGTTCCGTAATAACGCAACATCAGACGCAACCACCCGCCTAGTTGCGCGCCTTGGCCCTGACTGTCGAGAAACGCCTTGAGCTTGCCGCGCGCGAAAAGCTGGGCGAGTTTCTTCACGTCCTCTATGAGGTATCGTCTCGCTAAGGTGTCTCCGACCAGACGCGCGGCGAGTCGCCGGGAAAAGTCCGCGTAACGGCCTTCAAAGTACCCCTTATCGAGCGGACGCAGCTCGCCGAGCTTCTGGACGATTAATTCGGCCACAGCCAGACCGTTTAAGGGATCCGCGAGATAGTGGGGATTGCCGAAGGGATGCACATCGCCCATGGAACGATCGACGGCTTGGGTAGGGACGTCGAGCGGAGCGATTGCTTGTGAGGTGTCGAGAAAGCCCGCGCTTCCGGGAAGCACCCGGGCATTACGGGCATTTTGTAACAGTGCCGGCGCCCAGCCGATTTCCAGCTCCAGACCGACCTGGACATACAGATCGCATTCGTTCATGGCCTTGATGAAGCTAGGCTTGGCCTCGACGAAGTGGGGATCTTCCGTGCCTTTTGCAAACACCGTGACCGCGATGCGGTCACCGCCGAGGTCGCGTAACAAGCTGCCAAGCTCCGGCACAGTGGCGCAAGCCTTGAGGTCCCCTTCGACGGCGAAAGCCTCCATATTGCTTAACGAAAGCCACGTGATTAGGAGCGCTACGGATTTGAATGCTTTTGTCAATGATTTCGCTTTCATCATCGTGTGCTCGCTTAATATTTATGCGCCGGATGCGCGCCATAGAGGACTTCGAATCCGACCCATACCGAGTGTGCGTCCTCGCTCAAGTTGTCCGCATGGTCATAGTTGTACTGAAAACGAATGCGCGAGAACTCGCTAGGATAGAAGGCCAGCAAGGGCGAGAAACGGAGCCGGTCGGCGCGGAAAGGATCGTCCGCACGCGCTTCGAGGCCATCACCGCTGCCGCCCGCGTATTCAAACCGCAAACCCGCCGCCCAGCGTGGCGTGAAGCCGTAGAACGCTTGGGTGTACAAACCCCAATCGTCCAGGGACTTGTCCATGCTCGCCGGATCGAAATCAGGATTGGCGGTATCGAGGTCATAATCGCGCGCCATGAGTTCCGTTTCCCAGGTCAGGAACGGCCACCCGCGATAGCTGTTGGAGGGCCGCCATTTTGCGACCACATCGCCGCCGTAGATCCAGGTTTCCCCACGGTTGCCCGTAGTGTTGGGGCCATGCAGGGCAGACAAACCGAGCTGCGTGCTCCATTCCTGATTGAGATCCCAGCTATTGGCCCACCTCGCCAGGTAAAGCAGATCGGTCAGGTTGTCTACGTCGTCTTTGGTAGCGGTTAGGCCGCCGATGCCGCCTTCGGTATCCTCGCGCTCGCCCAGGAAGCTTACCTCCGTCTCGTTGTTTGCATTCTGTACGCCGAGATAGATTTCGGAGTACCACGGCGCCGGCAGCAGCCAACTCAAACGCGCTCCCGGCGCACGGGTGCCCTCGCCCCCGAGCAAGCGGGTGTTGATGAAAGGCTGATCGATCCATGTCCACGAATGTGGATGCATAGGATTATTGCGGCCAAACTCCGTAAAAAAATGCCCCGCCTTAACTTGGAGATCCCAAGGGAGAGAGGTTGTCATCAGGTAGGCTTCCTCAAGCTCGACCGACTCATCGGTGAAGACGATGTAAGCCTGTGCGTTGAAATAGGGATCCACGGCCGCCACCAACCCTAGCTCGCCCTGCTGGAGCGTGAAGCCGCGGCGCTTGGGATCGTGAGCGCCGCCCTGCAGTTCCTCGATGAGGCTGTCGGGCGCGCTGGACCAGCCGGCAACGCCCAGGATATCGAAAGACACATCGATCAAGCGCAAGGGGCCGCTGCTTACGCCGCTCAAGGGGCCAGGCGTAGCAGTGCTCGGTTCCTGCCCTGGAGCCGTAGCGTCGGCTTCGGCGAGCGCCTTATCGAGCGGCGACTTTTCGGTCGTCGGCGCTCGGTCGGCGCCGGCGTTACTGGTTTGCGCCTCTTCGGCGGCTCTTTCGGCGCGTGCCACGCGCGCCTCCAACGCGCGTATCTTCTGCTCGTGGTCTCGTTTCAATTGCTGTATTTGTTGGCGCAACTCGGTCAGCTCCGCGTCCGCTGCAAGTGCTGCAGAGGAGACGAGCGCCAAGCCCATCAGTGTGAGTCTCAGTCGCATGATTTCTCTCCAAGTAGTTTATGCCGAGCGCGCATGCCACGGCCCGAGGCCTGGAACGAAGCGCGTCGATCGAGAACAGACTCAGAAAACTAGGCGTGGAGAGAAGCGGGCGGTGCGCGCGCCAGGAAGGGACAGACCGCATCGACGTCGGCCGCGACATAAGGTTCCAAGGCAGCCCGGCCAGCGCCTTGCGCCATCTCTTGTAGCGCTAAGGAGGCCGGTAAGCCATGCCCAAGATGGTCGGCGGCATGGCATAAAAGGCAAGCTGCATGGGGCCGGGCTTGCGCCAGCTCGCGCTCGTGTTCGAGCGCGTGCGCCAGCATCCCGAGTTGGGCGATGAGCAGCCCCAGGGTGATGACGAAGACGCGCCGCCGCAAGCGGAGCTTAAGATGCGCGCCGATTGTCATGGCCATCGTTCCGGCATCTTAGAAGGTCACCGCGGCAAAACCGCGGGGATATAGATTTTACCGCCTCCGCGCACACAACTATTTTAAGCGCTTTTCCAGACGCTCGATCCGGTTTGCGATGGCTTCCAAGCTGTCCTGAAGGTCACGGATCTTTCGGTAGGCTCTGACGTTGACTTCGTAATCGAGCTCGGCGCGCTTCTCGGCGTACACGTTCTGCCTGTTTTGGCTGATCAACAAAAAGCTCGTGATTAGGATCGCCTCCACCGACAGGATAATCCCCAGGAGGCTAAAGGGGTAGGCATCGAAGATCTGGACAGCGACGACCAGCCCCGAATTCAAGAGCACCCAGGCGGCGAACCACGCGAGGTGGAAGGTCACAAAATGCGGCCGGCCCGTGAAGCTCGTAACGCTATCGGCCAGCCGCTCGATCCGGCTCGACTTGGCCGCCACCTCTTCGATGACGTACCTAAACTCGCCCAGCGCTTTCCGGCATTGCGGGTTTCCGCAAAAAACCGCATCCGCCGGGTTCTCCCCCTTGCACACCGGACACGGTTTCAACCGCTGCAAGGTCTCCATCGTTATTTAAGCCTGCGCTTGGGCGGTGAGCGCCGCGATGTCTCGCAAGATACGCGGTGTTCTGGGTCCGCCCGGCAAAGCCAGGTATTTGGGCCGCCACACCGGGTCGAGTTGTTCCGCGAAACGCCGGTAGCTTTCATGGTCACGAACATGCTCGCTTTGACGATAAATCATGCGCCCGATCCGCTGCCAAAGCGGAGCGAGCGCTTGGCGTTCCAATCCTGCGATCGGCACCATCCCAAGATTGAACCAGCGGTACCCTCGTGTCCGGGCGCCCAGCATGAGCTCCGTCACTATGAAATCCATAACGCCCACAGGGGCTTCGGGCCGGTAGCGAGCGAGGTCCAGGGCTAGTTCTTCCTTGTCGGCGCTCACCCACAGGATCGCAAACGCTACCATACGCTTATCCTTGCGCACCACCGCGCAGGGGAAGTTAGTCACGTACGCGGGATCGAAATAGCCCCTGGAAAAGCTCCTCTCCGAGGTCTTCGTGTGCGCCAGCCACGCCTCGGAGACCTGCTCCATTTCGGGGATCAACGCGGGCACTTTGGCCGAACCGACTATCTCGAAGCTGACGCCCTCCGCGAGCACACGATCGTAATGCTTGCGGAGCGCCGCTCTTTCGGCTCCCTGGAGCGAAAAGCGCTCTAAGGGGATGCGGGCATCATCGCCCAATTTGAGTACCGACAACCCGAGATCGATATAGCGCGACAAGCCCTCGCCGTCGATGAGATAAAAAACCGGCCACCCCCCATAGCGATCGCAGAGATCCCGGAACGTCCAGAGCAGGTTCTCGTGCTCGGCCCGCGGACCGACGGGATCACCGAGCGCGACCCAGCTTTTATGCATCACCCGGTACATGATGAAGGCATGTCCGGAATGGCTGAACAGAAAACGCTTGTCGCCGAGCAAGGCGAGGCTCGCGCGCGCATTCGGATCCTGCTTGACGATGCGGCGGATCTGCTCGACGTTCGCCGTATGCGGCAGGTCGGGAACCGGATCGGCCCGCAGTAGATACGCCAACGCTATGGCGCCGGCCAAGACAACCGCCACCGCCAGGGTGCGGAGACATCTGGAAAGCTCGGCCTCATACTGGAACTGCCACCAGAGCTCGTGGGAATAGGCGAATTGCTTATACGAAAAGATGCCGAGCCAGATCGTCACGGCGAGGATCGCCGTCACGGTGGAGACCCACTCCGCCGGGAAACCCTGATCGAGTAGCGAGCCCCCGCGCCGGAACTCTCGATGCGTCGCCAATAGCACCAGGAGCGCGAGGGCGAGAATGAACGCGCCTTCATAGATCAGGCCTTTGAGAAGAAAGGCCGCGATCCCAATCCCGAGCAATACGGCGATCCGACGATAGGCCCTGCTAAGACGCAGCGACAAGCCGCGCGCCAGGATCACGAGCCCGATCCCGGCGGCGCCCGCGAGCGCGTGGAAAATCTCCACCAGCGCGAGCGGCACCGCCTCTCTCAGGACGCCGAGGCGCCCCGCCGGCGCCGGAACGGCACTCGAGAAGAGCAGCATCGTCCCGGCGAAGACGATGACGACGGCCATGATTTGCGGTCCGAGGACTTCCAGCCAATCCGTCGCGGACTCCCGCGCCCGCGCCAAGTGGGCACGTTGTGCGGCCGCTTCATGCACGGCGAGCATGATGGCGGCGACGCCGAGAGGCGCCAGATAATAGACGCAGCGGAACAACAAGATCGCGCCGAGGAGCGCTGCGGGAGGAACCTCCGGCAGACCGACCAGCATCACGGATTCGAATACGCCGATGCCCCCCGGCACGTGACTCACGCCTCCCGCGAGCAGGGCCAAAGCAAAGACGCCGAGAAAGCCAAAGAAATCCGTCCCGGGATATACCGGCAGCAACACGTAGATCACCGCGCCGATCAGCATGAGATCCAATGCGCCGAGGCTTATTTGCGCCGAGGCCGTTTTGGCCGACGGGAGCCGCAGCGACCAGTTCCGCGTCCGGATCGTCATCGGCCACAGGGCGGAAACGACGAGATACACCACCATCAGGCCTAGCATCACCCCCCCAAGGGTGCGCTTCACCCCGAGAGGCAGGGAAAATGCCGTGCCTTGGCCGCTCCCGAACAGCAGCGAGAGGGTGAGGATAAAACCTATCCCCAAGGTCACGGTCAGCGCGCACATGGTCGTGATCGCGGCGATCTCGACCGCGGATAAACCGCCTTGCGAATAGAGGCGGTAGCGGATGGCGCCGCCGGTGACCATCGCGAAGCCGAAATTGCTGCCGAAAGCGGATGCGAGGAAACCCGCAAGCGCGGCGCGCGGATAGGACAAGGGACGGTAGATGTGGTTCAGGTCGACTTCATCATAAACCGAAACAACCACAAAACTGGCGGCAGTAATTCCGAGCGCCAGTAATACCGATGTCCAAGGCAGCGCTTGAAAGTTTTCCAGGACCTCGGCCAGCTCGATCTTCTTCAGCGTTCGGTAAACGACCCAGAGTGCGATACACACGATCGCGAGAC
>JBOIDM010000124.1:0-3990 GCA_050740575.1 Gammaproteobacteria bacterium | reverse complement strand
AGCAAGCCCGCGCGGTGCAGATTCATGGCCATCGGTGCGCCCATTGCGCCTAGCCCGATCACTCCAACCTTCATCGTCGTGATTGATCCTCCCTCTCGCCGCCATGCCGGCAATGATCGGCGATGACGCAAGCGATACCACAGGTCAAGCGCTTGGCTGTCGGAATATCGAGAAACTCGTTAGGTCCATGGGCATTCGATCCCGGACCTAATACGCCGGTAATCAAAAACTGAGCGTGGGGATAGCGCTCGCCCAGCATGGCCATGAAGGGGATGGTGCCGCCTTCGCCCATATACACCGCGGGTTTCCCAAAAAAGGCCCGCGAGGCCGCATCGATCGCGTTTTCAAGCCATCCGGCGAGGGGCGGCGCATTCCAACCGCCGGCGGACCAATCCGGAGTAAAGGTCACGCTGGCGTCATAGGGCGGGGCCGATTCCAATAACTGCTTGAGCGCCTGCGCAGCCGCCATGGCGTTGCAAGTCGGCGGCAGCCGCAGTGAGACCTTGACCGCGGTTGCGGGGCGCAGGACATTGCCGGCCTGGCGGAGAGGCGGCAAGCCTTCGGCGCCGACGACCGCAAGCGCCGGCCGCCAAGTGCGGTTCAGGATCAGCGTCAGCGGCTCTGAAGCCGCAGCGCGCGCGTTCCCGCTGAATGGGAACTTGGCGTGGATGCGCGAGCCGAGGACTTGGGCGGCGTGGCGCGCCTGTTCGATGCGCTCTTCGGGAACGCCAACGCTAAAGTCGGGAGGCAGGATTGCGCCGGTCTCGGCATCTTCCAAGCGGTTGAGGAGTTGGCGCAAAATGCGAAAGCTCGAGGGGACAATGCCGCTCGCGTCGCCCGAATGCACTCCTTCGGTGAGGACCTCGACGTTGAGCACCCCACCGATGAGGCCCCGCAACGAGGTCGTGCACCACAAGCGCTCATAGTCACCGCAGCCCGAGTCGAGACAGATAACGAGATCGGGATGACCGATGCGATCGGACAGCGCCTCGATGTAGTACGGCAGGTCGAAACTTCCGCTCTCCTCGCAGGCTTCGATGATGACGATGCAGCGCGCATGCTTCTGCCCTTGGGCTTGTATTCCCGCGATGGCCGTGAGTGCGGAAAAAAGCGCGTAGCCGTCGTCCGCGGCGCCGCGACCATAGAGACGCTCCCCCTCGAAGACCGGCTGCCACGGGCCCAGGCCCGAGCGCCAGCCGCTCGTCTCAGGCTGCTTATCCAAGTGGCCGTACAGCAGGATCGTACCGGCGTCCTCGCCGGGAATTTCCAGATACAAGAGCGGCGTGCGGCCCGGCAAGCGTACGGCCTCAACTTCCATATCTCGAAGGGGCTGGCTACGGGCCCAGCGTTCAAACTGGGCCACGGCCTCGTCCATATACCCGTGAGCCTGCCAATCGGCGTCGAAGGCCGGGGATTTATTGGGAATGCGGATGTAATCGGTGAGCTCAGGCATCACCGATTGAGTCCAAACGGTCGCGATGAAATCGCCCAAACGCGCATTATCCATGCGCTAGAGTGTAGCGGGTTCTCCGGGCGCATCAAAACTTCGCGGGCCCCTCTTCCCGAGTCCCGGTGTTATTCTATATAGCTATATCAACATAGAAATATATTCTTTTGAAGAACATGCCCTCCGCGCTACAGTGCTCGCAGTGGCAGCAATCCTGTGAACCGACGACCGCATCACACATTACTTTGGACTAGGGATCCCTACCATGCAGAGCAATCGCGCGAAGGTCCCCCTTGGAACCGGTCAAACCCCGTCTCTCTCAGTCGAGGACATCCGTTTGGCGCTTCAGGGGCTTTACTACGGCGCCGTGGAGATCACCGTCCACAACGGAGAAATCGTGCAGATCGAGCGTAAGGAAAAACTCCGTGCGTCCGCCGCCGCCCCTGCAAGACGGTAAAACGGAACTGACTGACCAGATCGGCCTATTAACCCACCAGTCTACTGGAGGTAAGTGTAAATGTTATTTGACCAGGAGCTAACCGGGCCACCGGAGGTTCTCGTAAAGATAGGAGATTATTTCTATGAGAAACTCCACGCTCACATTCACGCTCCTGGGCGGGCTCGCCACGGGTGTTCACGCGTCGCTCGCCGCGGAGGAAGCCATTCCGCCCGCGGTACAGGAGCGCATCGACGAGCTCGACCTCAAGGTGCGAACGCTCGAGCGCAAGCTCGAGGTCGCGGAGGAAGTCAAGCTCGCCGAGAAGACCAAGCAGACCGCCACGGTGTCCGCGGGCGCCGACGGCTTCGCTCTCAAATCCAATGACGGCGCGTTTCAGTTGAAGCTGCGCGGTTTGCTGCATGCCGACGGCCGGTACTTCCTTGAGGACGAGGATCGGACGAACGGCGATACCTATTTGCTACGCCGCGCCCGCCCGATCCTGGAAGGCACGGTCTTCAAGATCTTCGATTTCCGCTTCACGCCGGACTTCGCCAACGGCAGAACGGTCATCCAAGACGCTTACGTCGACGCACGCTTCCTGCCGTGGTTGCAATTGAAAGGAGGAAAATTCAAAACACCCTTCGGTATCGAGCGGCTGCAGTCGGCAACAGCCATCCGCTTCGTCGAGCGTGCATTGCCCAACAACCTGGTTCCGAATCGCGACATCGGCGTCGAGTTGCACGGCGACATCGGCCAGGGCCTTCTGAGCTATTCGGCAGCCTGGCTGAACGGGGTCAACGACGGCCGCAGTAGCGAGGACTTCGGCGATGTGGACAACAACATCGACAAGGACTTCGCTGGCCGCATCTTCGCCCACCCCTTCCAGCAGAGCGATTCCGTATCCTTGCAGGGGCTCGGTTTGGGTGTCGGGCTGAGCTACGTCGATGCCCACGCCAGCACTGCCTCGCCTAATCTGCCCAGTTACCGGACCTCGGGACAACAGACCTTTTTCTCCTATCGTACCGGTAGCTTCGGCGATGGGGAGCGGCTCAGGATCTCGCCCCAGGGTTATTACTACTACGGCCCCCTGGGACTTCTCGCCGAATACGTCACCGTCTCGCAAGATGTCGACCGGCCCGTAGGCGCCGGCATTCGCGAAGAGGATCTGAACCACGACGCCTGGCAGATCGCGGCGAGTTATGTCCTAACCGGCGAGGAATCGACCTATAAGGGCGTGAAGCCCGCGCGGCCGTTCTCGATCGAAAACGGACATTGGGGCGCCTTCGAAATCAAAGCCCGCTACAGCGAGCTGGATCTCGACGAGGATAGCTTCACGGGTGGTGCCGATTCATTTGCCGATCCCACCAGGGCTGCGGAACAAGCGGCGGCCTGGGCCGTGGGCTTCAATTGGTATCTCAATCAGAACGTCAAGTTTGTGGTCGACTACGAGCACACGGTCTTCGACGGCGGTGGCGGCGGCACAGCGGCCTCCCCGCGCGATCGGGAGGACGAAAATGTGATCCTGAGCCGAGTCCAGCTCGCGTTCTAATCAATCCCTTATCAATCACCTCCACGACTTAAGGAGATCAGTAACCATGACTAAGAGTACCTTGCGATTTCTGACGGTAATTAGTTTCGCCTTGTCACTCGTAAAGCCCCTCACCGGCTGGGCAAAGGAGATCAGTTTACTCAATGTCTCCTACGATCCGACGCGCGAGCTGTACCAGGACTACAACGCGGTATTCGCGAAACACTGGCAGAAAAAGACCGGTGATTCCGTGATGGTGAAGCAGTCGCATGGCGGATCGGGTAAGCAGGCACGCGCCGTGATCGACGGGCTCGAGGCGGACGTGGTGACGCTCGCGCTCGCCTACGACATCGATGCGATCGCGGAGAGATCCAGCCTCCTGCGCAAGAACTGGCAGGCGGACCACCCCGGCAATAGCGCGCCGTATACCTCCACGATTGTTTTCCTGGTGCGCAAGGGTAATCCCAAGGGCATCAAGGATTGGGAGGATGTCGTCCGGCCGGGGATCTCGGTGATTACGCCCAACCCCAAGACCTCGGGCGGAGCGCGGTGGAACTACCTCGCCGCCTGGGCCTT
>JBOIDM010000123.1:0-10814 GCA_050740575.1 Gammaproteobacteria bacterium | reverse complement strand
TTTGGCATGGGCGAGCCTCGCCGGGTGCTCGGATACGTCTCCCGAATGCCGGGACCTCCTCGCGCAGGCCCACGAGCGGGTCGAGACGGGGAACTCCGATGCGCAGTTTAAGCTTGGACAGATGTACGAACACGGGAAATGTGTAGCCGTGGATATGCAGGCGGCTGCGAAATGGTACCGTCAAGCTGCGGACAGGGGGCATGCCAGTGCGCAAAAAGTCTTGGGTTTCATGTATGCGGGTGGCGTTGGCCTGGAGGAAGACCCGAAACAGGCTGTCTATTGGTTTCGCAAGGCCGCCGAACAAGGCCACCCCGAAGCCCAGGTCGGTTTAGGCATCGCATATTTGCGTGGGATCGGGGTCCCCCAGGACCTCGATGAGGCCGCAAGGTGGTTGCGACGATCGGCCGAGCAAGGCTTCGCACGGGGTCAATTCAACCTCGGTCATTCCTACGAAACCGGGCAGGGAGAACCGCGAGATTATGTGCAAGCGTATATGTGGTACAAACTGGCCGCCGGCCGGTACCCGAAAGCCGACAGGGCCCTCAAGCGTCTGGCAGAAACAATGACGCCGCAGGCGGTCGAAGAAGGAAACCGCCTAGCCAAAGATTGGCACAAAGCAGCGGTCGATTGACGACATCGCCTCGATGCCGCGCAAAACCCAGAGTGGTCGGTTGGCCGTGATGGACATGTGGAAGCCGTTTGGCAACAGTATGAGAAAACAGGCACCACAGGGCAGCCATCCTGTTCGAAAAATTTCACGTGATGCGTCATCTGGGCGAGGCGCTCGATAAGATTCGCAAGCAGGAGTATGGCCGACCCAGCGGCGAGAAACGCAAGTACATCAAGAGCCAGAAGCACACGCTGCTCTCGCGGCGGGAAAATCTGACGCTCGATGGTCGAGCCGCCCTGAAAAGGCTCCTCGCCGTCAACAAGCGACTGAACACCGCTTATCTGCTCAAGGAGTCCTTCGGCCAGTTGTGAAGCTACGAGCGTGAAGATTGGGCGCGACGTTTCTTCGAGAACTGGCGCAACACACTCAAATGGCAGCGCCTGCAGCCCTAGATATACCGGACAATACGTCAGGGTTTTGAATAACGATTCTGAGAAAGGTCCATTTTCTCGGCGCTGCATCAGTGTCTTGCGAGCACCTGGAGTAGCCTGTTAGCCCCAGGCGGAGGGGTGACCTTCCCGGAGAGAATGTCCTCTGCGGTCGCTGGTCGGCCATAATAGGCGGCATTCGCGTCGTGCCTTGTGCCAATCACTGTCCCTTCAAGGGAGATGCCGGCAAACAAACCTTGGCTCAGGCTGTACGTATAAACTGCAGCTACTGGCGCGATCGCAGCCTCCACGTGCCGACCTATAGGCCCAGCGGCTACACTAATGCCACCTCCCAGCGTTACGTTCGCGTCTCGCGAGAAGGCTTTCACGGCGGCATCCGTGTTGAGTACCATCACAAATTCCGTCACCTCAGCGCCAATCTGGAAGCCGAAGCCTGCCCCACCAGTACCAATGGCTAACGGCCCACTCCACCCATTCTTGATGCGCGCCACGACCACCCCCGTACCGCCACGGCCACTAATGCCGAAACCGGCTTTAATAACCGTCATGATGGCCACTCCTCTGGCATCTTTGAGCACGGCCTGCGGAATCGCCTTCTCAGGTACGGCTTGGAAACGTTCAATAATCGTGGCCGCTTGATCGACATCATCCTGCACGTCGGCATAGGCCGGGGAGGCAGTCAGTATGATGCTGAATATGAATACAGATATCAATGCATAGATCGCTCGCACAATATTCTCCAATGCTATATGTCACGTTTCTCCATAGGGCCACTAGTCTCTTCGGCAACCGCTGTGCCATACGTTCACATCTCTGGCAACGAGCCTTCATTTTCAGGGAGATAGACTATCGATCTTGGGCGCAGAGGAAGGCTTCCCGAGCGACGCTTCGGTAAAGGTTACTGATGAGTTGTGTAATTCGCGCTACAACGAAAGTGCTGAGACTTTGCCCATCTATGCCATCTCATTCCTCCACCTCAGTGAGTGGTCGGGCAACCTTCAGTAAGAGATAACCTGTGATTGTCAGCAACACTCCGGAGAGAATATACGTTCCGGAGATCATCGCGCGCCTTCCCACCGTGTCGAACAGTGGTCCGACCAGCAGGGGTCCGAGGAAATTGGCGGTCGCGAACGGAATCAGATAGAGCGGCGCGTCGCCTGGAGGGAACACGATAAAATGTTGCCAGCACCAGGACGTAAGTTAAAAAGATAGCGTTGTACAAAAAAGCCTGGCCAGTAAACAGCGAAAAGCACAACAGCGCGAGCGTTTCGGGTAAAGCGTGAACAGCGTTCGCGCGATCGCCGTCCGTACCATGAATGCGTCCTTCGGAATCGGCGTAAGGTTGGCGATCAGATAGGCTCTTGGCACGAAATACGCTGTAGTTCATTCAGCTAACAAATCTGCCAACCCTGAGAGACGAGCCATGCACAAATTCAATGACGACCCCGGAACGATGGAGTCGGTTCACACCCAAGACCTCAGTCCCGAGGATACGCTCACCAGCTGGTCGCTTGACGACTTTTTGGACAACGTGCCGTGGGCTATCCCCGGAAGAACCGTGGTTCAATAGAAGAAATCAGCGAATTACCGCCCCGATGAACTGCTGAAGCGGAGAACGCAATGACACCCGCACAAGTGCTGGCAGTCGACGAGGTGCGTCTCTCCCGGCTGTTGGACCACCATTATGGCGATGGCCAAATCTATCTGACGCAATCCGACGACAAGTCAATTCTACTAGTCGCTGAACGCATGGGTTTGGTGAATGACGAGGGATACCTGACGCGTTACGGCAGGCAATGGTGGGCGCAGCATACGCGCCACTAGATCACAGATCTTTGAGGGCGGTCCAGCAGAACGACGCAACGGGCTCGACGTTCGAAAAAGGCTGTGTCGCTTCGGGATAGTGCGAGTATAACCAGCTCGGCTTCATCGCGCCGGCTCACCAGTGAGCTTTGCGATCGGCAAGGCGAGAGCTTCAACGTCTCGGTCGGCGCCGCGGTCTGCATCTACGAAGCCCTGCGCCAGCGCTGCACAGTCACTTGACGTGCAATCCGGCGCACGGCTGCTGGCCTGGCCAGCCCGCACGCGCCGGGCTAACTCGATTCGCGGCGTAGAAAGGGTAACGCCGGAGGCTTGTCCCTGAGATCCATAACGCCTGCCGGCGCCGCCGCCTCCATCCGCCCTTGGTCTGCAATTCGCCGGGCGATGCGATCTCGGCGTGCCCTCCAGACATAGCCACCTAGAACGCCGCCGCTCAGGGTCATGGTAATCAGGCCGAGCGTTACAAACTGGGTCAGAATCATCACACCACCCAAGCCCAGCGTACCCACCAACGCGGCCCCGACCTTCAGGTTCGCCCGGGCATGGGCACGGTTCGTCTCTTTAACAATCTTCTTATGGGTCTGCTCGATGATCTTGGTCTTCTCCTGCTCTACGCTCACCCGAAGCTTCTCCCGCTCGCGCGCCAGATCCTCCTTGGTTCGAGCCACCGCTTCCTTTTTCACCCGTTTGGCTATCGAACCGAACCACAAGGCCGCAAGAACGCCCGTGATCAAGCCGATCACGCCGAACGTGACCCAGTATTCCTGAATAGGGGTCTTCAGTGCGGCGTAGACCAGAACCACCGTCGCCGTTTGTAAAATAATAATGCCGGGGAGAAACCTAAACATCCCGGTAATCCCGTCAAGTGCGAACCATATCGCTTCGCCACACGCTAGGTGCTGACTGGAATCGGACGCGATCGCGTAATAGCCGCATCGATCAAGCACATAGAAACATTGGCTTCGCAAGTTTCAGAAGTTGCCGGCATCTTTGGATGAAAGCCCAGCCGGAGGAGAGGACGGATGCATTTTTGAAAGATTGTCTCGAACTCGCTTGACCCACAATTATCGTCTTTTCGCCGCGCAAAACCAATTCTCGACTCCGTATTATCCAAATTTATGACTCGGCCAGTTTACGCGGCTTCCCGATGGTAGTAGCGCAACATTCCCCCGAGCCGATCACGGCGTTAAACGACTACCTGTCTCTGTCGCCTCAGACTGCTCCTTAGAACAAGGGATTCGCCTATCCTTCAAAGATGCGGGCGAGCATAGTGAATCTACGAGGCTAACCCGAAGCGACCCTTCATAGCATCTATTCGTCATGAAACCCCTCATAAGGCTTTAACAACCCTCCAACTAACTGGTCCATTCGCAAAAGAACTTCCGCTTTCGAATACTTCTCCGGGACCAGTCGATCCAACTTGCACCTCGTCGATATCGAAATTGTCGAGCTGCCAAAAGTTGGGGAGAAGCGGTACGACTCGTCTACCTTGATTGGTAAATTCACCTTCATCGGGAATAAAGACGTCATCAGTAACGCATCGCCACTTGTTGAGCGGTCCCACTGTGTCCATTAGATCAATAATGGCCCTTTGGTTGTTACTGTTCGCAGTCAGTTCTACTCGCCAGTTTGACATAGTGTCGTCCCTCGGCCTTCCGGATGGTACGTTTTCGGTTGAGCTTAGTGGCTTTGAATTAGGGAGGGCGGATCCCGAGCACTAGCGGCGTGTTCCGTCCCGAAAATTGGTGCACGTAAACTTGAGACTGATTTTTCCGGCTCTTTCTCACTGCGCTCTGCAGTTATTCGACAACCACACCAGTTCGGGCCCTTGACAGACGCGCTTACCATACGCTAGTCGTTCATTTTCAACGCAATGCTCAACGTGACCCACCGAGCACCAACGACGGTCGTCTCTAAGTATCACATGTGGTGAGCCGGCGGGAAAGCGAGCACCGAGTTCTGGCGAGTTTTATTCCGCACTTTGACTGATGCTCAGGAACAGCCTTTTCCGCATTTTAGAGATCTCCCCTTTCAAGCCGGTCAATGCCATAATCGTTCTGAAATGGGGCTATTATGGAGCACCAACATGCCTGTGAACTTGTCAATCAAGAACGCCCCAGACGACATCGTCCAGGGGCTGCGCGAGCGGGCGAGCCGCCACCACCGCTCGCTCCAGGGTGAGCTTATGGCCATCCTCGAAGAAAGCGTGAGGGCACCAGAGCCACTGACACCAGAGGAGGTAGTCAAGGAAGTGCAACGTCTACGGTTACGGACGCCATCGGAAGCCGTGGAATTGATCCGCGCGGACCGTGATGTCCGTTAAGGTCGTCGATGCGTCCGCTATCGCCGCCTTGTTATTTGGTGAACCCGATGCGTCCACCATCGCCACGCAGCTGCGTAACGCGAAGCTTGCAGCGCCTCCCTTGCTTCAGTTTGAAGTGACGAGTGTCTGCTTAAAAAAGCTTCATCGCCACCCAGAGCAGCGGGAAGCATTGTTGGCAACCCATCAACTCTTCGGGCGCATGGCGATCGTCGAGACAAGAGTGGATCTCCCCTACAACACGGCACGACCCCACGTGTCGTTGGGTCCCGGGATCCCAAGTCTGCCGGAGACATTGCCCGTATCTCGGACATCTCACCGTCATCGGCTCTCTGAGAACCGAGTCATTTCCGCACGCTCGGTGCTGGGCGGGCTACACCACGACTATCACCTTTCAGCGATCGCTACATGATTGCAAAAGCATTTTGCGCATTACAGTCCAAGAGGGATTCGATAACGAAATAAGATAACTCAGCGGAAGCGTGGCTGGCATGGAACTCCTGGTTATTGGCATAGCTGCCTGCTTGGTCTCTGGGTTGACGCTCTTCTCGGGTTTCGGTTTGGGCACCGTACTGACGCCAGTCTTTCCCCTCTTCTTCCCGGTGACCCTGGCGGTAGCGGCAACGGCGGTCGTCCATTTCGCTAACAACCTGATCAAGCTCGGGCTGATGGCGCGGCAAGCGGATTGGCGGGTCGCGATCCGGTTCAGCATTCCGGCTGCCTTGGCCGCGGTCGTCGGGGCTGGTCTCTTGTCCTGGTTTGACCGTTTGCCAGTCCTGCTGCGTTACTCGCTGGGTGGCGGAATGCACGACATTACGGTGGTTAAAGCGGTGATTGGCGGGCTGATCATCGCGTTCGCCCTGCTAGAGCTTTCGCCAAGATTTCAGGCGCTCGTCTTACCGCCGCGCTATCTGTTTTGGGGCGGCCTACTGTCTGGATTCTTCGGAGGCCTGTCGGGCAACCAGGGCGCGTTTCGTTCGGCCTTTCTGATCAAGACCGGCCTGTCCAAAGAGGCCTTTGTGGCTACGGGCGTCGTGTCAGCGGTGATCGTCGACGCGGTGCGTCTGGTCGTCTATGGCGTCACTTTCCTGGCCGAACACTTCGCCCGGTCACAGGAACTGATGATTCCCGTCGCGGTGGGTATAGCGTGCGCCTTCATCGGTGCGGTTCTTGGCAAGCGGCTGCTGCGCAAGATCACGCTGCGCGCGGTGCAAGTCGTTGTGGCGGTGATGATGCTGTTGGTGGGCGGAGGGCTGGCCGCGGGATTGATCTGAGCGGCCTTTGCCGGTCATGGCGGATGCCGATATGCCACGCTGTCCATCCCGAAAATCGGTGCGCGTAAACTTGTGACTGATTTTTCCGGCGCTTTCTCACTGCGCTCTCTAAATCACATGTGGTGAGCCGGCGGGGAAGCGAGCACAACAAAAAAGTGAGTCGCCGAACTTTAATCGCTATAGCCTGCTGTTTGCCCAGTGATTTTACAAAAATGCGGGGCAGGTTGCGGAATATAATCGCGGAATGCGGAATAAAAACTCGAATATAGCGCCTGAATTAGAGAGATTAACTAATTGATTTCATGGTGGCCAGGTCGTACCGTGTCTAACAGTGTCTAACGACGTCCCGCAAAAGTCCCGCAAGCCAAATCGTGCCCTCATTGCGTTATATGCTGAACAACTAAAAAAGTCGCAAGTGCCAATCATTGATGCATAATGTGCGCACGGCTCGCGCGTATCACTGGCGTGTCACTGGTACGGCGTTCGGCACTGGCAGCCCTTGAGGTCGGCGCCTTTTCAATCAAAAAAAATGCCCGGTGCTGGCGACCAACTTCCTTGACCGTCGTGAGAGACCGAGCGCACGAGGTGAACCATGGAGCTAGATCCGGTATTTCTGTCCCGCATTCAATTCGCGTTCGTGATCGCCTTTCACTTCCTGCTGCCGGCGTTCACGATCGGATTAGCATCCTACATCGCGGTGTTGGAATGGCTGCTCCTCGCGACGAAGGAACAGGTCTATCTCCGGATTTCGACCTTCTGGATCCGGATCTTTGCCGTGGCGTTCGGCATGGGGGTGGTATCAGGGATCGTCTTGCCCTACCAGCTCGGTGCCAACTGGAGCCGCTACTCGGACGCCACCGCGAACATCGTCGCCCCGCTGATGGCCTACGAGGCCCTGATGGCGTTTTTCCTGGAGGCAGGGTTCCTTGGTGTGCTGCTCTTCGGGCGCAAGCTCGTCCCGCAGTGGGCGCACTTCTTCTCCGCGCTGATGGTCGCGATCGGGACGCTCCTCAGTGCGTTCTGGATCCTGGCGGCGAACAGTTGGATGCAGACGCCCGCCGGCTTCGAGATCATCGACGGACGGTTCGTGCCGACCGACTGGCTGGCGGTGATCTTCAACCCGTCGTTCCCGTACCGGTTGCTGCATACGGTGATTGCCGCCTATCTCACCACCGCATTCACGGTGATGGGGATCGCGGCCTGGTATCTACGGCACGGCCGCTACCTCGGCGAGGCGAAGGTCATGATCGCGATGAGCGTGATCCTCGCCTCAATGCTGGTGCCCACGCAGGCGTTGCTCGGCGACCTGCACGGGTTAAACACGCGCGAGCATCAGCCGCAGAAACTGGCGGCGATGGAGAGCCTGTGGGAGACACGCGCGAGAGCGCCGGCGGTGCTGTTTGCGCTTCCCGATGAAACTGCCGAGAGGAATCGTGCCGAGTTGTCGATCCCCATGCTCGGGAGCCTCTATCTCACCCATAGTTGGGACGGCGTGGTCCGGGGGCTCAAGGACTTTCTGCCTGCGGACCGCCCGCCGGTGGTGCCAGTGTTCTTCGGCTTCCGGGTTATGGTCGGCGTGTGGGTAATCATGTTCGCACTCACGGCCTGGGCGTGGTGGCTCGCCTGGCATAAGCAGCTCTTCGCTACGCCGCTTTTCCTGCGTGCGGCCACCTGGGCGATCCCCTCTGGCTATGTCGCCGTGACCGCCGGCTGGATCACGACCGAGGTCGGCCGCCAGCCCTACGTGGTCTACGGACTCCTGCGCACCGCGGAAGCAGTGACGCCAACGCTCACGGGCGGCGAAGTCCTGGCGTCGCTCCTGATCTACATTTCGGTGTACATCGTCGTCTTCGGCGCTGGCGTTAACTACTTCGTGCGGCTGGTGCGGCAAGGTCTTTCGGAACCGATCGAGAGGCAGGAGCTGCGGCCCGAACAGCGCCCCGCCCGGCCGCTGTCGGCGACCACCGGTCCGGCGTCGGAGTGAGGCTTACCATGGTCCTCGACCTGGTGCCCCTCTGGACCGTCATCCTCGCCTTTGGGGTGTTCATGTATGTTCTCCTCGACGGCTTCGATCTCGGCGTCGGGATCCTCTTCCCCTTCGCGCCCAGCGATCGCGCGCGCGATCTGATGATGGCCTCGGTGGCGCCGATCTGGGACGGAAACGAAACCTGGCTCGTGCTCGGAGGATTGGCGCTGTTCGCGGCCTTTCCGCTCGCCTTCGCGATTATCTTCCCCGCGCTCTACTTCCCGCTTCTCGCGATGGTGCTGGGCCTGATCTTCCGCGGGGTCGCCTTCGAATTCCGGCCAGCCACGCGCGTGAGCAAGCGCTGGGACCATGCATTCTTCTGGGGCTCGCTCATCGCGACCTTCGCCCAGGGCTGCGTGCTTGGAAAGTTCGTGCTGGGCTTCGCAGTGAGTGGACGGCAGTACGCTGGGACGAGCTGGGACTGGGTGCACCCCTTCGTGCTCGCGGTGGGCATCGGGCTCGTCTTCGGCTATCTTTTGCTTGGCACAACGTGGCTGGTGATGAAGACCGAAGGCACGTTGCAGGACTGGGCGCGCACGAAAGCGCGGGTGGGACTTTTCGGCACGCTCGCCTTCATCGGCATGGTGAGTCTCTGGACGCCGTTCCTCGACACGCGGATCGCCGCGCGCTGGTTTTCGTGGCCCAGCCTCGCGTTCTTCGCCCCGGTGCCGATCGCAACTGCAGCGATCGCCTGGTGGCTGTGGCGGTCCCTTGCGCGCGGGCGCGACGCCGCCCCGTTCGTCGCCGCAATGGGATTGTTCGCGACCTGTTATCTCGGACTTGCGATCAGCCTCTTCCCCTACATCGTGCCGCCGACGATCACGCTGTGGGACGCAGCCGCCGCGCCGCAGTCGCAGGCGTTTTTGCTTATCGGCACACTGTTCTTGCTGCCGATCATCTTGATGTACACCGGCTGGTCGTACTGGGTGTTCCGCGGCAAGGTGAAGACCGGGATGGGATACCACTGAGCAAAGCCGCAGCATATCCGCGCGAAGCCACCTTCCTTCCGGAAATAACTCGACTGCAGCGGATTCCTGTCATGGCTGATCGCGGAGTCAAGAAATGTGGTGGTTAGCGGATCCGACAGTCTGGACCGGTCTGCTGACGTTGGTCGTCCTGGAAATTATCCGTGCTACGCGGCCCAGACATTTAGGGAACTTCTGTAAAAGTCCCGATCTGATTTGGCTGGTGGCCAGGCTCAGAAGAGGTGCCGGGATCGAAACGAAACGCACGCGGCGTTTTCGTGTCACGGCCGCGCATTACCACACCGCAGATGCTGCGCCTGGTCTCATCGAGCGGCGATTCATGCTTCGGGAAGGATCTCAAGCGAACGCTCTCGAGCATTACCCTCAGAATTCCTTAGCCCATTGGAACAGGATGCTGTGACCACCGAATCCCGTGGCCCCATTCGTATCCCGCAAGATCCCGAAGTTGTACACATAATTCAGCTCGACCTGGGACTTCCAGGGGGCGCCGCTGATGAGACCTGCGCCGACGGAAGGCAAGGAATCCATCTGATTGGCGATCCGGCCGTCGCCTTGGAAGCGCGGACGGTCGACCCAGGCCCAGTTAGCGCGCACGTAAGGATAGAAGAAGAACAACGCCTCATAGCGGTAGCGCAGCTCGACGATCCCATAGCTGCGCGAGAAGAATTCATCGAATATCGCACCGGGAAGATCCGGGCGCGACACGGCTTCCCACTCCCAGGCAGTCGGCCTGCTGAATAAACGGAAGGCTGAGAAGCGATCGAGATCTTTGCCGATCCCAGCGTGCAGGCTAGCCGTCAGACGGTGACGTTCACTATCAAGCAAAGGAACGCCGCCTGCGACGACGGCGTAGAGGCTCGCGACGAAGTAGTCCTGCTCTGCCTCGGCATCGGCGATCCCGAACACCGCCTCCCCCCAATCCTGCCAATTGGCACGGTGGCCATAGAGGAGATCTGCGCCGGCCGTGTAGCCCCGGTGTGCGAGTTCCATGAGATTGCGTTCCAAGGCATCGGCCCGCAAGCGCAGGTGTGCGCGTCCCTCGTAGGTGTCTCGGGGCACGATGAAGCTGCTCGCCGTATCATCATCGGGCTCGAACCAGATGAAACCGGGTTCGTAGGTCAGCGTGAGCTCTAGAGCGTTGTCCTGATGTCCGGGGGCAAGCGGGGTGTGGTAGCCCAGGCCTAACCCGCCGCGGATGTATTGCCACTCTAGATCCACCGACTCGATACGCTGCCCTTCCACGTACTCGGGGCGGGCGAAGGGCACGTTGAAATTCTCGAAAGTCAAGACCGCCTCGGCGCCGCCCAGGAAGCGAGGGGAGACGTTAT
>JBOIDM010000122.1:0-4834 GCA_050740575.1 Gammaproteobacteria bacterium | reverse complement strand
GGGAAAGGGCACGCGATCTCTGTATCGGCGGCTGCGCGCTTGGTGGATCCGGCTCGGTTTGGTCTGTCTGGTGATCTCTAGCGCCTGGGTGTCGTGGGTTGATCACCGGCTCCGCGTGCAGTTCGATGGGCACCGCTGGTCGCTGCCGGCGCGTGTCTACGCGCGCCCATTCGAACTGTACCCGGGGCGGCCGCTGCATAGAGCAGAAATCATCAGCGAGCTCGGGGTCTTGGGCTATCAAGAGGCGCCCCTCATCCGGAGACCGGGCCAATATCAACAAACGTCAAACGCCGTGCGACTTTTCTCGCACGGCTACCGGTTTTGGGATGGCGAGGAATCCTCGCGTGTGGTAGAGATCCGGCTGCATGAGGGACGCGTGCAGGCGATCATCGATAGACGCAACGGGACACAGGTGGCGCTCATGCGCTTGGAGCCCTTGGAAATCGCGAGGATTTACCCTCACCATAACGAAGATCGTATTCTCGTCAAAGTTGACGACGTTCCGTCCATGCTAGTCCAAGGCTTGATCGCGGCCGAGGACAAAGCCTACCTGCATCACTTCGGAATCGACCCGCTCGCCATTGGACGCGCTTTCATCGAGAATCTGCGCGCGGGTAAAGTGCGGCAAGGGGGTAGCACCTTAACGCAGCAACTGGTTAAAAACCTGTTTTTGAGCTCGGAGCGTACACTCTGGCGCAAGGTCAACGAGGCGGTGATGGCAGTTCTCTTGGAATGGCATTACAGCAAAGCTGAGATCCTCGAAGCCTATATCAATGAGATTTTCCTCGGTCAAGACGGTTTTAGAGCGATCCACGGCTTCGGCCTCGGCGCGCGTTTCTATTTCGGCCGGCCGTTGCGTGAGCTCGAAGTGCATGAGCTGGCATTGCTCGTTGGCTTGGTTCGCGGCGCCTCCTATTACGATCCACGGCGCTACCCGAAACGCGCGCTCCAACGGAGGAATCGGGTCCTGGCGCTCATGATCGATCGCGGTGCGCTTACCCTAGAGGTGGGTAGCGCATTGATGCAACTGCCTCTTACTCTGAGCAAGAAAAATCTATCGGCAACGTCCAATCATCCCGCGTTTGTCGATCTGGTTCGCCGCCAGCTCAACACCATTTATGATGATGACAATCTGCGCAACGAGGGCTTACAAATCTTCACCACCCTCGATCCTCAAATCCAACGGCGAGCCGAGCAGGCCTTGCGCGCAAGTCTTAGCGAGCTTGAGAGGCAAAGGCGAATGCAGGCCGGGCGTCTGCAGGGAGCGGTGGTCGCCGCGACCATCGATACCGGCGAGGTGCTCGCGCTGGCCGGAGGCCGCGATCCGCGCTATGCGGGATTTAACCGCGCGCTTGACGCCAAGCGCCCGGTGGGTTCCTTGGTGAAGCCCGCCGTATATCTCGCCGCACTTTCGCAACCCTCGCGATATAATCTGATCACGCCTTTGTATGACAGCCCCATTGTGGTGCGCGAGGGTAGCCGCCCCCCGTGGACTCCGCAAAACTACGACAAGCGTTATAGGGGCCGTATGCCTTTGATGCTAGCCTTGGCGGAATCCAATAACGTTGCCACGGTGCGTCTCGGGATCGATCTCGGCATCGACAAAATCCGTCGGACCTTGGCTCAACTAGGCGTGAGCGGAGAGATCCCCCCTTATCCGTCCACCTTCCTCGGCACGATCGAAATGTCGCCGCTGCAAGTAGCGCAGATGTATCAAACCCTCTCGAGCGGCGGGTTCTACAGTGCCTTGCGCGCTATCCGCGACGTACTTACCAAGGATGGCCAGCCTCTGCAACGCTATGGATTGGCGGTGAAGCAGGTGCTCCCGGCGGCGCCCGCTTATTTGATCAACTACGCCCTCGCACAAGTCGTGCGTTCGGGCACCGCATCCTCTCTCGGCGGCAAGCTGCCGCAAGCCATGCCGCTCGCCGGTAAGACCGGTACCACCGACGGCTTGAGAGATAGCTGGTTCGTGGGTTTCGGATCGGATGTGCTGGCCGCGGTCTGGCTGGGAGCCGATGATAATCGGCCGATCGGATTGACAGGTGCGTCGGGCGCCATGCGGGTATGGTACGAACTGATGAAGGAGCGCCCTCCGGCCCCCCTCGATCCGGCGGCACCGCGCGGCGTCGAGTGGCAGTGGGTGGACGCCACGGGGATGGCGCGTACCCCTGCGTCCTGCCCCGGATCCCGGCGTTATCCCTTCATCACGCCCTTTGTTCCTGTCAGGGAGGCGCCGTGCGCTTGGCACGAAGAGGGCGATTATGCGCGCGCGCCGCGAGGATTGTTCTGGTGAAGCTCCGGCGTCTATTTCTGAGAGCAGTCCTGATGGCGGTCTTGATCGATGTTGGCGCGGCGATCTATGGCATACCCCGGATCGCATCAACCGCCGCCGCTGCGAGCGAAGGTGCCGGGAACTCCGTGGAACCGGCCGCGTCCGCGGTGAGGCCAGCGACCGCGGCCTTACTGCGCTTGGCCCGCTCGCAGGCCGAGGCCGGTCATGGCGAGCAAGCGGCAGCGACGCTCGAGCGGGCGCTGCGGATCGAACCCCGGAACCCCTGGCTCTGGCACCGGCTCGCGGTATTGAGGCTGCAGCAAGGTTACTGGGACCGAGCGGCCGAGCTGGCGAAAAAATCCAGTGTGCTCGCGCGCGATCATCGCCGGCTCCTCAAGGGCAACCTGGAGGTGATCCAGGCGGCGCGCGCGCATCGCGTGCACTGAAAATTAATTTTACTCGCGGCCGGGGTATTCAAAATAAATGGACGATTATTCGAAGCTCCGTATCGACCCCGGCACCAAGCCGGGTGCGCATGCGCCGCGCAGGCCAGTCCGTGCGATGACCCTGGCGGGGGGCGCGATCCTCGTCGCGATTTTAGCGATTTTTATGGGCAAGGTGTGGCTGGATGGGGCGGTGAGCGTTAAGGTGGCCACCGTGTCAAGCACCTTTCCGGCCCAAGTGCACACGCTCTTCAATGCAACCGGTTATGTGGTTCCACAGCGCAAGGCGGATGTCGCATCCAAGGCGACCGGGCGGCTGGAGTCCTTGCACGTCGAAGAGGGCAGCCAGGTAAAAGCGGGCGAAGTGCTCGCCCGTTTGGAGAATCGCGATCTCCTCGCGAGTAGAGACCGCGCGGCAGCGAACGTGGACGTGGCGCGCGCGCGTGTCGCCGAGGCCGCGGCGGCGCTCGACGAATCGCGCCTGATGTTTGAGCGTACCGCTAAGCTGGTAACGAAACAATTCGCGACACGGGAAGACTACGACACCGCCGAAGCCCGATTAAAAAAAGCCGAAGCCGTTCTTGGGAGCGCTCGGGCGTCGGTCGCGGCCGCGGAAAGCGCCCTGCACGAAACCGAGGTGGCGGTGGAGTACACCTCGATCCGTGCTCCTTTCGATGGCGTGATTCTTCGAAAGTACGCTGACCTCGGAGACATCGTGGCGCCCTTGGCATCCACCGATCAGTCGAAGGGGGCCGTGGTATCCCTGGCCGATATGGGATCACTAGAGGTCGAGGCGGACGTGGCCGAGTCCAATTTTCCGAGCGTGCGCGCCGGGCAGCCGTGCGAGGTGCAGTTGGACGCCTTACCCGATCTGCGCCTCGCGGCGGTGGTGCGGAGCATCGTCCCGACCGTGGATAGGAGCAAGGCCACGGTGCTGGTCAAGATCGGGTTTCTCGATCCGGACCCGCGCATCTTGCCGGAGATGAGCGCGAAGGTGGCCTTCTTGTCGCGAGCTTTGTCCGCCGGTGAGACCCGTCCGGTGCTGACGATCCCGCGCGCAGCCGCAATCCGCCGCCATCGGCAACAGGTGGTATTTCGCGTGCGCGGCGAGCGCGTGCAGGAGGTGGTCCTCGGGTCCGCGCAAACCTTGGGCGACAGGCTCATCGTGCGCGGGGAGTTGCGGGAAGGCGATCAGGTTGTGATCGATCCCCCGGCGCCGCTAAGCGACGGCGCCAGGGTGCGCATCGACGCTTTGTGAGGTGCCGATGGGAACGATGGTCGAGGTGGCCGGGGTCTCCAAGTCCTACCGCCGCGGCGATCGGCGCATCCCGGTGCTCACGGGGATCGATCTGGCCATCGAGGAAGGGGACTTCGTTGCGCTCATGGGACCTTCCGGATCCGGTAAGAGCACTTTGCTGAACCTGATCGCGGGAATCGATTACCCCGACGCCGGGACTATCCGCGTGGGCGGTGTCGATATCACCCGCCTGGACGAATCGGCGCTCGCCCTCTGGCGCGCGGCGCACGTCGGCTTCGTGTTTCAGTTCTATAATTTAATACCGGTATTGACCGCCTTTGAAAACGTCGAGCTGCCGCTCTTGCTCACGCGGCTCACGAAGCGTGAGCGGCGCGAGCATATCGGGCTGGTCTTGCGCATGGTGGGTCTGGAGGAACGCAAGGACCATTACCCGGGCCAGCTTTCTGGGGGCGAGCAGCAACGGGTTGCGATTGCGCGCGCGGTGGTCACCGATCCCACCCTCATCGTCGCCGATGAACCGACGGGCGATCTAGACCGTAACTCGGCCCGCGGGGTGTTGGCCTTGCTCGGGCGGCTGAACGCTGAGGTGGGCAAGACCATCATCATGGTGACCCACGACCACCTTGCCGCCGCTTCCGCGCATGCGATCATGCAATTGGATAAAGGGGAGCTCATCCGGGAAACTCCCGATTCGAGCTGTCGCATCGAGTGAGAGGTTGTGAAAAAATCGTCGCGAGCGAAGGAAAGTCGCGTTCCGCCGGGGCGCAGGAACCGGAGTGTATACTGAAATACCTGAGGATTCCGAGCACCGCCGGAACGAGATTCCGAGCGCAGTAGATTTTTCACAAGCTCTAAGCG
>JBOIDM010000121.1:0-14806 GCA_050740575.1 Gammaproteobacteria bacterium | reverse complement strand
ACCTCGATTCCCTCGTGAACGACACCGATAGTGATCACACTTGTGTGTAAGGGTGTCTTTTTCTTGTTTAAGTGCTCAACAAACGCCGAAATTCCTCCTTTGTATTCAAAACTATCCGTTCGGCTTGTCCGCTCATCGACCAAATCGATCTTGACACCGGGGTTCAGAAACGATAACTCTCGTAGCCTTTTAGCTAAAATGTCATAATGAAATTCTATATTCGAGAACACCTTCGGGCTTGGCTTAAATCTAATCTCGGTTCCACGGTGAATCGCACTTCCTAAGACCTGGAGGGGGGTCCTTGGTACACCTTCCGCGTACTCTTGATAAAAGCACTGTGCATCGCGGTTAATCGTCAAATTCAAGTACTCTGACAACGCGTTAACTACCGATACGCCTACGCCGTGCAAGCCGCCCGCGATCATGTACGAGTCATCATCGAATTTTCCGCCCGCGTGCAGAGTAGTCATTATGACTTCGGCGGCTGAACGTCCTTCTTCGATATGTAGGTCAACTGGGATACCACGCCCGTTATCCTTAACCGTGACCGATTCGTCACTGTGAACACGGACATTAATTTCAGTGCAGTACCCTGCTAG
Organism: Gammaproteobacteria bacterium; assembly: GCA_050740575.1. Lineage (GTDB taxonomy): Bacteria > Pseudomonadota > Gammaproteobacteria > JACCXJ01 > JACCXJ01 > USCg-Taylor. The sequence goes on along the minus strand of JBOIDM010000121.1, from coordinate 14,207 downwards.
CGCCTCATCAACACTGTTATCTACCACCTCAAATACCATGTGGTGGAGACCCGTACCATCATCAGTGTCACCGATGTACATCCCTGGCCGTTTTCGCACGGCGTCTAATCCCTTAAGAACTTTGATATTCGAGGAATCGTATCGTGCTGGGCTTTGCATGGCGGGTCCGGGTTACGGGAAGGACGTCAGTTTACCACAGCCACCCATGTTTCACGTGAAACCTCCGTGGCTTATTCGTATAGCAACCCTTACACGCACCCTTTTTAAATTCTCATAGGCATAACGACATAGACGTTTGTCACGTCCCCGTCTGGCTTGATTACACAACCACTACCGGTATCCTTAAATTCAAGTCTCACCTGAGGCGTTTTAATGGCAGCGAGTGCATCGATCAGATAGATGATATTAAAACCAACTTCGAGTGGTTCATCTTTATAGCTAATGTCGATCTGTTCCTCTGATTCCTCCCGCTCCGCATTTTGGCCACATGCGCGTAATGTATCTCGATCGAGCGATATACGTATCCCCTTGAAGCGGTCAGTACATAAGATGGCGCTACGCGCTAGTCCCTGCCGGAGCAGCTCCCGATCAGCGATCACGACCTTATCTGTGTTATGCGGTAACACCCTTTCGTAATCGGGATACCGCCCATCAATAAGCCTGGAGGTTAAAGTGCTACCCGCTACCTGTACCTGAAAGTGGTTGTCGCTAATCGATAACTTAGACTCACCGTCATCCCCGTCCAGCAACTTAAGCAATTCAATTACCGCTTTTCGAGGCACGATGATTTGCATGGATTCCGCTACAGCGGGGTTTGCCGGGATATCCTTTAGAGCCAGCCTATGTCCATCGGTGGCCACCGCCCTAATTCGGCTCTCACCAATCTCTAGCAAAAGCCCGTTTAAATAATAGCGCACATCCTGCTGCGCCATGGCAAAATAAGTTACTTCAAATAGTGTTTTTAATTGTCGACTTGCAACATCGAAAGTCACTCGTGGCGATAACGCCGTCAGGCTCGGAAACTCTTCTGCCGGCAGTGTTTGGAGCGTAAAGCGGCTCCTGCCGGAACGAATGACAGTCTGACCACCTTGGCAGGACATGTCGATCCGCGACGCGGGCGGCAGCGCCCGGCAGATATCTAGTAGTTTCCGCCCTGGAACCGTAACCTCACCTGGCTCCGCTGTGCCTTGCTCTATAACAACGACAAGCTCAACTTCCATATCCGTCGCCGAACATGATACACAATCTCCACGACCCGACATCAGTACATGTCCTAGAATGGGAGCGGACTGATTTCGATCCAGGATTCCACTTAAGTTTTGCAGTGGCGAAAGTAGCCTCTCTCGCTCAATAGATAATTTCATAAGCTTGTATTGATTTTCCTATTAGTACAAAACAATTAAATGGTATGGATGAAACCGTGGCTTAATAAACAGGGGGTTGAATAAGCATATTCTGGTGGATATACGGTTAGGAACCCGACGCACTCTCTGTGGATTAAGAATGGATAAGATGAAGCGGTAGCCTCGGGGACGGAATTGTTCACAGTAAAATCACATCATGTGGTCAGGATCCTGTAAAGTGTTAAGTAGTCGTCGTCGAAGCGTTGTTCGAGCTTGCGCAATTCGGAAACTTTGCGGCAAGCATGCAGAACCGTGGTATGGTCCCTACCTCCGAAAGCATCGCCAATCTCCGGAAGGCTATGATTAGTCAATTCTTTTGATAATGCGATTGCGATTTGTCGAGGCCGTGCGATGGAGCGGTTGCGGCGCGGTGATATCAAATCGGATACCCGTGTTTTGTAAAAATCCGCCACGGTTTTCTGGATATTATCGATCGTCACTAGCTTGTCCTGTAAGGCAAGCAGGTCCTTTAAAGCGTCCTTTGCAAACTCTAGGGTTATGGGTCGTCCGGTAAATTGAGAGTTTGCGATGACACGATGTAGTGCGCCTTCTAATTCCCTTACATTGGAGCGAAAACGTTTTCCGATAAAAAACGCAACCTCGTCTGAAAGCACGATTCGAGCTAACTCTGCCTTAATCATTAAAATTGCAACACGGGTTTCTAGTTCGGGAGGTTCAATGGCAACCATGAGACCCCATCCGAAGCGCGATTTTAGTCGTTCCTCAACTCCTTGGACTTCTTTCGGGTAACGATCACACGTTAGGACAATCTGTTGCTGTCCCTCGAGTAAGGCGTTGAAGGTATGAAAGAACTCCTCCTGAGAACGTTCCTTGCCCGCGAAAAACTGGATATCATCGATTAGCAAGGCATCGACGGATCGGTAGAAACGTTTGAAGTCATTGATAGTGTTGTGTTGTAGTGCCTTGACCATATCTGCTACGAAGCGTTCGGAATGCAAATACACAACGTTTGCGGTTGGGCGGAGCCGGCAAATCATGTTCCCGACGGCATGCATGCAGTGTGTCTTACCGAGACCAACACCACCACAGATAAAAAGGGGATTGTATGCCGCTCCTGGATTCTCGGCGACCTGTAGAGCTGCGGCACGCGCAAGCTGGTTGGATTTGCCCTCGACGAAAGTCTCAAATGTAAAACTGGGTTTTAGGCTACGGTTATTGGGGACATCTCGGTTGCTGTTCATCGGCAAATAATGGGGTGTATTGCCGATAGCGGTCCGGCCCGAATGGCTTCCGACCAAGAGGATAACCTCCACCCTTTCGGTTTCTGCAAGGTGAGTGACGAGATCTACTATCCGCTCAAGGTACTTGTCCTTTATCCATTCGAGGACGAATCGGTTGGGGGCCAGTAACTTGAGATTACAGTTCTCTTCCACCGCATGGAGCGGTCTGATCCAGGTGCTGAATTGTTGTGGCGGTAATTCACACTCTAATTTGGCTAGACAGCGTTGCCATAGAGATCCCCCCATAGAAGCTTCCCCTAAAGGTGTTATATAAACGACGCAGATCGCTGAGAAGTTTATACCTGATTCACGGTCCTTAGTCACCCGCGGCGCTATTAATGAAGAGACTAGTGTGATTTGACAGAATAAGCGTATTCGTACAACATTCTCTGTTTAATTTTCATCTCCGTTACGCCGGTACCTTGTCATGAAACGCACCTACCAACCTAGCAAAATCAAGCGTAAGAGGGCGCACGGTTTTCGTGCCCGGATGCGAACCAAGGCCGGACGGATGGTGATTAAGGCCAGACGCGCAAAAGGTCGCAAGCGATTGACGGCCTGACTGACAAGCGAACTAGGGCCCGGGTATCCTTTTCTGCGGAAGACAGGGTTAAAGAGCGTCGAGACTTCCAACGATTTCTTTCCGCTCGATGCAAATCCGGCGACCGTTCCCTAATCGTGCTTGCATACCGAAATGGATTGAAGCAAGCCAGACTTGGGATCGCGGTTCCAAAAAAACAGGTTCGCTTGGCAGTAAAGAGGAATCGGTTGAAGCGACGTGTGCGGGAGTTCTTCCGGCACTATAAATCAAAGCTCGCCGGCTTCGATGCGCTGGTGATAGTTCTTAAACCGGCCTGTGAGCTCACCGGATTACAGTTCCATGATCTACTCCACTTCCATTGTACCCGTATCTCCCGATGCAAAGAATCTTGATCTTCCTTATTAGACTCTATACGAGGTTCGTTAGCCCATTCATGGGGCGGCGCTGCCGCTTTTACCCGAGTTGTTCACAATATGCGGTGGAGGCAATCGCGGTGCACGGTGTAACGCATGGATTTCTCTTGGCAGCAAAACGCATATGTAACTGTCACCCATTTCACCCCGGGGGCGTTGATCCGGTACCACGCGCTAAAGGTTAGGATAAATGGATAACATTAGATTACTAATGATCGCAGGGTTATGTATTATTTCCCTGCTCATTTGGCAGGCCTGGCAGCGCGATTACGGGGGCCTCGAATCCCCAGGGTCACAACTGGCGCCTAGTGAGTCATCTACGGCGCCTGCGCGGGGTGACGTTCCCACCGTGGAAAATGGCAAGGAGAGTAATGCAGCGGTATCCGATCTGGAGGCCACCCCGGCAGGCAAGGACGGTTCCTACATCCGCGTTAAAACGGATGTCCTCGATCTCGACATCAATAGAGTCGGCGCGATCATCGAAAAAGCGAGGCTGCCTGAATTTCCCGTGTCCGTGGACAGTCCCGAGAAACCGTTCGTTCTTCTTGACCAGAGCGAATCGCTTACCTTCATCGTGCAAGGAGGGTTGAGAAGCACGGATGTCGCCCCGGATCATCACAGCGAATATCGAAGCGAGCAAGACGCTTACGAGTTGAAAGCCGCCGCAAATTCCCTAGAAGCAGTATTTACCTGGGGTCCGGTGCAAGGACTTACGGTACGGAAGATTTACACGTTCGAGCGGGGTAGCTATCTCGTCAAATTGCGCTATCAAATTATTAATGAGGGATCCAGCCCTTGGGCGGGCCGCGTTTATGGTCAGATTCAACGCAGTCAAGCAACATCACGGTCTGGGTTTATTTACACCTATACTGGTGCTGCCATATCGAGCCTAGAAAAGCGCTACGAGAAAATTGATTTCGATGACATGCAAGAACAGCCTGTCGAACGCGACGTCTCTAACGGTTGGGCGGCAATGCTGCAGCACTATTTTGTCGCTGCGTTGGTGCCCGATCCTAAGGAGACTTTTCATTATTATTCGAAGATACTGGATGGCGGAAAACGCTATCTGATCGGGCTCTATGGGCCAGAAGTCAACGTCCCCGCCGGAGCGGATCATGCAGTCGATATGCGGATATACCTAGGCCCAAAACTCCAGCATGTTCTCGAGAAGATTGCTCCCGGGCTCGAGCTCACGGTCGACTACGGCGTGCTCTGGTTCATAGGCAAACCTATCTTTTGGTTGTTGGAGAAGCTGCACCGCTTCATCGGCAACTGGGGTTGGGCCATCGTATTTGTGACAGTCATTTTGAAAGCGCTGTTCTTCCAATTATCGGCGGCGAGCTATCGCTCGATGGCGAAGATGAAGAAGCTCCAGCCCCGCTTGCAGGCGCTGCGGGAGCGTCACGAAGACGACCGCATGAAAATGAATCAAGCTGTTATGGAGCTTTACAAAGAAGAAAAGGTAAATCCCTTTGGTGGCTGCCTGCCCATCCTCGTGCAGATTCCGGTCTTTATCGCGTTATACTGGGTCTTACTTGAAAGCGTGGAATTACGCCAAGCGCCATTTGGGTACTGGATTAAAGATCTGTCGTCACCGGATCCGTTTTTTGTTTTACCGGTGCTTATGGGCGTTACGATGCTCATACAATATAAGCTTAACCCGACCCCGATCGATCCCATCCAGCAGAAGGTTATGCAGCTTCTGCCCATCGTGCTTACCGTGTTTTTCTCGTTCTTTCCCTCGGGGTTGGTCCTCTATTGGCTTGCAAACAACGTACTGTCAATCGGGCAACAATGGTTGATCAACAAACGATTTGGCGAAGCAGCGCAGCCGGTAAGGGCCGGTTAGCAGCGCCCGAGCACGCTCGTGCTAAGGGCAAATCCCACTCATTTTCGTGGGCGCCCGATATTGAGACTGCCGCCAGCCGTGTTTGCGCCGACCTTGCCACGTGGCGGCCCTTGAGCAGGACACAATAGCCGCTATCGCTTCTCCGCCTGGACGGGGAGGTATCGGGATCGTTCGCATCTCGGGGCCATTGGCCCGCACAATCGCCGACTCTACAGTTCACCGGCCGCTCCGGCCGCGCTTCGCGACCTATACGCGCTTCGTAGGGAAGGGTGGCGAAACGCTGGATCAAGGGATTGCCCTGCTGTACGAAGCACCACATTCGTACACTGGCGAAGACGTTTTAGAGCTGCACGCTCATGGAAGTCCGGTCGCGCTCGATCTACTGCTACAGAATGTACTGAATCTAGGCGCCAGGATGGCGCGCCCCGGGGAGTTTTCACAACGCGCTTTCCTGAGCGGCAAGCTGGATCTCACGCAGGCAGAGGCCATCGCGGATCTCATCAACAGCGCGACGGCCGAGGCTGCCCGCGCCGCTCTTCACTCTTTGAAAGGGGAGTTCTCCACGCGCGTGCGCGGGATCTTCGAGCAACTGATCGCGGTCCGTACGCGTCTTGAGGGGACGCTGGATTTCCCAGAGGAGGATATCGACCCACTGGACCGGGCGTATTTAGGCGAGCAACTGGTCGGCGCGGTCCGCGCTACCGCCACCTTGATCGCGCAGACGGCGCTCGGGCAAATGCTCACCGATGGGGTTCGGGTAGTGATCGCGGGCCCCCCGAATGTCGGCAAGTCAAGTCTTTTGAACCGTTTTGCGCGCGAAGACTGCGCGATTGTGACTCCAGTGGCGGGCACCACGCGCGATGCGATTCATGTTGAGATCAGCCTCGGCGGATTGCTTTTCCATTTCACCGATACCGCGGGTCTCCGCGCTACATCCGATCCCGTGGAAAGCGAGGGGATCCGGCGCACCCACAGCGCGGTAGCGCAAGCCGATCACGTGCTCTTCGTACTCGACGCGAGCGATCGCAGAGTCCGGGATCGGGGCGATGAGATTGAAGGGCTTCCCGCGTGCGCGCGGCTGACCTGGGTATATAACAAGATCGATCTGATCGGTGCGGAGGCGGCCGCGTGCTCTGGCCCGGGCGGCGATGAGGTCTACCTCTCGGCGAAGACCGGCGCCGGCATGGCGCTCCTGGAACAGCACCTAAAGACTTGCGTGGGTTACAATGAAGCTCCCGCCGGTGCCTTCAGTGCGCGCCGGCGCCATGTCGATGCCCTGCGGCGGGTGCAGGCGTCGGTACAAGAAGCTCAAAAAGCGTTCCTCGTCGCAAGCGCACCGGAGCTCGTGGCGGAACACCTACGCCTGGCCCAGCAAGCCTTAAGCGAAATCACCGGTGACTTTACCAGCGAAGACCTCTTAAGCGAAATCTTCTCTACGTTTTGTGTCGGCAAATAGTGGATTGCTTGGGGTTCAAACAGTCCGCATAGAGCGGAAGCGTGGACGAAAGTTTCCTCACCGACTACTGTACGAATTTTACGGAGAGCCAGCGTAAGATCGCGGCGCCCGATGACCAGGATCCTGCCTGCACCGAGATGGGACATTCACGCTTGCGCACCCCCCGAAGATGGTGCAGATCATCCGGACGTAATCGCGAATGAGGATCACCACGTGCGAATATAAGTCATTGAATCAATAGGTTGTTAACGTGGCCCCAGGATTGCCTCAAACCCCGCCAAGTATTTTTCAATGCCCTGCGCCGAGTAGCACGGGGGATAGATGACCGTAGCGGCGCAGGCAGAAGCCAGGGCACAGCGCATGAGGGGATCGGATAGACGTTTGCGGATCATGGTGGTTGATGAATGCCCTGAGCGGGCACTCATGGTGGAGCGCTCGCTTGTGGCGTTCGGTCATGAGGTGGTAGCGCAGCTTCCGAATGGCGCCGGTCTGCGCGAGCAGGTTGGGAGCATGCAACCTGATGTTATCATCGTGGATATCGCCTCGCCCGATCGCGACATCCTCGAGGACATGCACGCGATCAACCGCGATCAACCGCGTCCCATCGTTGTGTTTGCTCAGGACGGGGATAGCCGCACCATCGAGGCCGCGGTGCGCGCGGGTGTCAGCGCCTACGTGGTGGATGGGCTCAACGAGAGCCGGGTCATGCCCATACTTCAGGTGGCCATCGCGCGCTTCAAGGAGTTTCAGTCCATGCGGCGCGAGCTCGCAGACGCCCGCGCCAGCCTGGCGCAACGCAAAGTGATCGAACGCGCTAAGGGCCTTCTTATGCAGCGGTTGCAACTCAACGAGGAGGCCGCCTATTCCGCCATGCGCAAGATGGCGATGGATCGCAATCTGAGGATGGTGGATCTCGCCCAAAGCCTGGTCGCGGCCTCCGATCTCCTCGGCCCGGCAAGTGCGGACAAACGCGATCCGCCGAGGCCGCCGCACCCGTAATTTTCACAGGGAGATAATCGTATCCCGACGGGGCCGCGCCGGTAAGAGCGCCTGGCCGGAGAAGGTAGTCCCGCTTCCCGAAGGGAAATTTTTCCGCGTATAGAGAACACCGAGACTCAAATGAATAACGCGCAGCGAGGGGGGATACCCAGCCTCCCTTCAGATGACCTGATCAAACGATGCGGCACGGCGGCCGCTTCAACGCTTGGTGCTTGGCCGCTGGCGGGGAGCCACGGGGTCTGGAGCGCGGGGTCCGACGCACCCGAAAAGCGTGAAGTGCGGGTGGGGTTCCTGCCGCTTACCGACTGCGCCTCGATCGTCATCGCCTCGCTGCGAGGATTCGACCGGCGTTACGGCATCAAGATCATCCCAACCCGGGAGGCATCCTGGGCAGCCGTCCGGGACAAGCTGCTCAACGGCGTGCTGGACGCGGCCCAGGTGCTTTACGGGCTGGTCTATGGCGTGCAGATGGGCATCGGCGGGCCTAAGCGCGACATGGCAGTGCTCATGACGCTCAATCAGAACGGCCAGGGGATCACCTTCTCCCGGCGCCTCCAGGAGTTGGGTGTGACGACCGGTGATACGCTCCGCCGCCGCCTGGGTACGGATCACCGCCTGTATACCTTGGCCCATACCTTCCCCACGGGTACCCACGCCTTATGGCTTTATTACTGGCTCGCGGCGCACGGTATCGATCCGCTGAGCGATGTCCATACCATCGTCGTTCCGCCGCCCCAGATGGTGTCGCACCTGCGCAGCGGGAAGGTGGACGGGGCCTGTGTCGGCGAACCCTGGAACGCACTCGCGATCCGCGAGCAGGTCGGGTTCACCGTTGCTAACTCGCAGGACGTGTGGGCGGACCATCCGGAGAAAGCGCTAGGAACCACGCGCGAATTCGTGCAGCGCTATCCCAATACCGCCCGCGCCCTGGTCATGGCGGTGCTGGACGCTTCGCGCTACGTGGATACCTTGGGCCGGCGCTCGGAAGTGGCGCGGATCATCGCGGCGCGGCCCTACGTGGATGCGCCGGTGGAGGCGGTCGAGGCGCGCTTAAGAGGGGAGTACGACGACGGCATCGGTAAAGGCTGGCACGATCCCCACCACTTGAGCTTCTACCGCGACGGCCAGGTCAACTTCCCGTATCTTTCCGACGGCATGTGGTTCCTGACGCAGCACCGCCGCTGGGGCCTCCTGCACCGCGATCCGGATTACCTCGCCGTGGCGCGCCAGATCCAGCAGATCGAGATCTACCGCCAGGCCGCCGCGCAGACGCGGGTCCCGGTGCCGGACGAGCTCGTGCGCCGATCCCGGCTTATCGATGGTATCCCGTGGGACGGAACCGATCCGTGTGCATACGCGCGAGGCTTTAGCATCCAGTGGCGGAGTAAACCCCTCGCCGCCGAGGCGTAACCGCAAACTGCGCATCGAGGACCACGCGGCGCGATCGCATCGAAGCCTCGCCGGAAGATCTGGGACAACAGCGGCGTAAATCGCGTACCAATATTGATCCAGGGCGCGCCTACGTGCTAAAAGCATCCTATCCAATCCGCGCACGTTGCCCGGCCAGGCGTTGCAAATGAGGGAGAGACGCTCGTCGGCGAGGGGACAATCACTCCGGGCGAGCACTGGGCCACGCGCGCAAACAGCAAGCGAGAAAGACGATAGCGGCTCTTGAACCAATGCGTACCCCGATCGTTCCACGCGAGGGACCGGTGCTGGTGACCGGCGCCTCGGGCCACCTCGGCGCCAATCTGGTCCGGCGGCTCCTCAAGCAAGGGGATCCGATCCGCGTGCTACTGCGCAAGGGCAGCGATCCCGCCGCGGTGGAAGGCTTGGCGGTCGAGCGCGTATACGGTGATCTGCGCGACCTTCCCTCGACCCGTGCCGCCGTCGCCGGGTGCCGGCGCATCTATCATTGCGCGGCCAAGCTCTCGACCATCGAGGGCGACGCCCGGCACCGGCGGGAGATCTATGATTGCAACGTCATCGGGACGCAGCACCTCTTGCGGGCGGCGCTCGAAGCCCGTGTAGAACGCGTGGTGGTCACCGGTTCATTCAGCGCCGTCGGACACGATCTCGAGAAACCCTCGGCGCCAAGCAGTGAATCCATGCAGTTCTATCCCTTCGAGCGCAGCATGCCCTACGAGCGTTCCAAGGTCCTGGTCGAGCACGAATGCCTGAAGGCCGCCGTCGAGGGGCTCGATGTCGTGGTGGCGACCTGTTGCGCCATCATCGGCGGCAATGACTTCCTGCCCTCGCGTCTGGGGAGGACCTTGTGCGACTTCGTCAACGGGAAACTGCGCGCCTACATCCGCGGCGGCTTCGAATTCGTTGCCGCGGGCGATATCGTGGAGGGTCACCTGCTCTGCATGGAAAAAGGCCGGACCGGGCAGAAGTACATTTTCAGCACCGAATTCCTGATGCTCGATGAGCTCCTCGATCTGTTCACGGAAGTCTCGGGCGTAGCCGCCCCGCGCCGGCGCCTTCCGGCGCCCTTGATGCTGGCCTGCGCCGAGGTCGCGAGCGCATATCTAAGCCGCTTCCAACCTCGTGTTCATCAACGCCTGACGCCCGGCGCCATCCGACTGCTGCGCAAATGCCGGCACGCCGATCTCACCAAAGCCAAGTCCGAGCTTGGCTACCGGCCAACGAGCATACGCGCGGCGGTCGGGGAGGCTTACGCGTTTCACTACGCGCGCGGCGCCATCCGTCATCCGGCGGCGCGGCCCCCGAGCGCCGACCGGGCACCGCAAATGATCTTGACCGAGACCTGAGGCTGTGGCGATGAGCGTGCCCCCTCTTTCAGCCGCCCCTGCGCCGCCCGGTTTCGCGGAAGCCCGCAATGCACGCCAGAGAGTGCGCGCGGCCGGCCTAGACCCGAATTACTGGTATGCGGTGGAATTCGATGAGCGCATTAAGCCGGGCCAGGTGACCGAGGTCGTGTTCTGGAAACGTTCCATCGCCCTGTTCCGGGGCCGGGACGGCTGCCTGCGCGCGATCGAGAACCGCTGTGCGCATCGTCAGTTGAAGTTGTCACTGGGCGGGGTCGATGGCTGCCATTTGGTGTGCCTCTATCACGGCTGGACCTACGACGGTGAGGGGCGCGTCGTTAGCATTCCCCATGATCTCTTCGGGCGGCGCATGCCGGAGTTCCGCATTGCGAGCTTCCCCGTGCGCGTGCGCTATGGACTCGTGTGGATCTTCCCCGGCGATCCAGGCTTGGCCGGGCAGCGGTCGATCCCCGAGATCCCGGAGATCGAAGGGCCGCATCGCTGGGCCTGCCGGCCGCTCAGCTTTACCTGGCGAGCGCATCATTCGATGATCATCGATAACGTCAGCGATTTCACCCACGCACACCTGCACCGCAGGTACCGGCCCTTCGACGATGCGAAGCTCGTGCGCTGTGAAACCCTGGGCGACAACGTACATGTCGCCTACGACACCCGGGTCGGGCGCGGCCCCATCTCGGGGTTATTCGTGGACCGCGAGCGGATCAACACCAACCATATGCGGCTTTGCTACGAGTACCCCTACCAGTGGTCCAACACCGATGACAAGATCAAGCACTGGCTGTTCGTCCTCCCCATCGACGAACGCACCACGCGGACTTTCTTCCTGTTCTATTTCGAGTCGCTCAAGATCCCGTGGACGGCGGCGCGGATCCCGCGCGCGGCCATGGATATTGTACTGAGGCTCGCCAACCGCCTGCTGATCGCACCGCTATTGGACCAGGATCGCAGCGCGGTCGAGGCTGAACAGGAGGGCTACGAGGCGCACTGGGACGCGCCGATCGCGGAGATCAACCCGGCGGTGCGGGCCTTCCAGGAAGTCACGGTCCGAAAATGGCAGGCGTACCTTGACGGCGCGGCGTCGCCGCAGACCGGCGCGGACGTGCTCGATACGCCAAGGGCGGGGCGATGTCCGTAGGGGCGGGCGCGTAGGTGAGCGGCCTGAACTTCACGTTTGACCTCGAGACACTGGCCGGGGCGCTGGCCGGAGTCGCGGCCTTCGTGAGTCTCCTCTTCATCGGATCGAGGCTGCTACCGGGCCCGGAAGCGCGGGGCGCGCCCTCGGGCGGGCCGCTACTCTACCGGCTCAACGGGCTCACCTTGTTCGTACTGATCGCTTTCGCAGCAGCGCTGGGGCAGGCCATGGGATGGTGGTCCCTGTCCCTGCTTTACCGCCACTTCGTGCCGATTTTTATCGCCGCCAATGTGTTTGCATTCCTGTTCACCGGGATCGTATTTCTCCATAGCAAGTGGCCGTCCGGGCAGAAGGGCCGAAATTCTCTGGCCGAGACCTTGCGCGGACTGTACTTCGGCGCCGAGTTGAATCCGCGGCTCGCGGGCGTCGATCTCAAGCTCTTTAGCTACCGTCCATCGCTCATCGGGCTCGCGCTGCTCAATGCCGCCTTCGCCGTCGCGCAGTACGAGACCTACGGAACGGTGTCGGGCGCGATGGTTCTCTATGAGATTTTCACGCTGATATACGTTTGTAACTATTTTCAGTTCGAATACGGCATGCTCTACACCTGGGACATCGTTGCGGAGCGTTTCGGCGGGATGTTGATCTGGGGCGACTATGTCCTCGTGCCCTTTTTCTACTCTCTTCCGGGGTGGTTTCTGGTCCACCGGCTGGAACCGCTGCCGGTCCCGGCGGCGCTGGCTCTCATAGCGTTGTTCCTCTTCGGCTTCTGGCTGTTCCGAGGCGCCAACGCGCAGAAGCACCGCTTCAAGGCCGATCCCGGCGCCAAGATTTGGGGCCGGCCGGCCGAGACGCTCGGGGGGCGGTTGCTGGTTTCGGGCTTCTGGGGCATCGGCCGGCATCTAAATTATTCAGGCGAGATCTGCATCTATCTGGCCTTCGCACTGACGACCGGCGGCGGATCGTTCCTGCCCTATCTGCTTCCGGCCTGGCTCATAGCGCTCCTTATCCACCGCGCCGCGCGCGATGAACGACGCTGTGGCGCCAAATACGGAGCGCTCTGGACCGAATACACGCGCAAGGCGCGCTTCCGGATGGTGCCCTTCGTCTATTAGCGTATGGAACCCCAGGCCCGGCCCGCGATCGACACGCCTCCCTCCAGGCCGATGCCGCGGTTGCGCGGCGGCTTGCCGTTGCTCGGCCAGGCCTTGGCCTTTCAGCGTGACCCCCTGAGCTTGCTGGAACGGGCCCGGCAGACCCACGGCGAGGTGTTTCAGTTTCGGCTCGGCGCGCGCGACGTCGCGCTCTTCGCCGGACCCGAGGCGCATGACGCTTACTTCCGGGCACCGGACGATCAGTTGAGCGCGCGCGAGGTCTACCAGTTCACGGTCCCGATCTTCGGCAAGGGCGTCGCGTACGATGTCGCGCCCGAGCGCATGGCCGAGCAGCTCGGGTTCCTCGCACCACTCATGCGGGGCGGGCCCATGCACGGCTATGCCCGCCTCATGGAGGCCGAGATCAATGAGTATACTGGGCGCTGGGGGGAAGAAGGCGAGATCGACCTTCCCGTGTTCACCAATGAGCTGACCGTGAACATCGCCAGCCGCTGCCTGCTCGGCGAAGAGGTGCGCGCGCGTCTCGATACCGGCTTCGCGCGGCTCTACCACGATCTCCAGCGGGGGATCAATACCTTGGGGTTCTTTTTTCCGCGCCTGCCGATCCCCGGCCATCTCGCGCGGGACCGGGCACGCCGCCAAGTCGCCGCTTTGATGGGCGGTATCCTCGCCGAGCGGCGGGGGACGGGCCGGCGAGCGGCGGATTTCATGCAGGCGCTGATGGACGGCCGCTACGCCGACGGCCGGGCATTGAGCGATGAAGAGGTCACCGGTCTCTTGCTCACCGTGCTGTTCGCGGGGCAACACACGAGCAGCGTCCTTGCGGCCTGGGTTGGGATCGATCTTCTGCGGCACCGTCAATATCTGGCGGCGGTACTGGCCGAGATCCAAGCCGTGTATGGTCAGGGCCAGAGCCTGACCCTCGATACCTTGAAGCGGCAGGTAGCTTTGGAGCGGGCCGTGCGCGAGGGCGAACGCCTGCATCCCCCGCTCATCTTGCTGGTGCGTAAAGTCCTCAGCGACATGGACTGCCACGGCTTTCACCTTCGAGCCGGCAGCATGGCCATGGTCTCGCCGGCCCTCTCGCACCGGCTGCCGGCGGTGTTCAAGGACCCCGAGCGCTACGATCCCGAGCGCTTTGCCCCCCCACGCGAGGAGCATAAGCAGGGGACCCACGTGCTGATCGGCTTTGGCGGTGGCCGGCACCGCTGTCTTGGGATGCACTTCGCGTACATGCAGATCAAAGCCTTGTGGAGCGTGCTGTTG
>JBOIDM010000120.1:0-10079 GCA_050740575.1 Gammaproteobacteria bacterium | reverse complement strand
ATCTCACCGAAACATTCGCCTTCCCTTAATACGGCGATGTCCTTGCCGTCTTTTTGGATTGCAACCTCGCCGGAAACGAGGATATAAAAGGCGGCTCCGATAGCGCCCTGCTGCAGAATGCACGCGCCCGGATAATAAGACTCCCAGACAGAGATCTTCACGAGATCGCTCACTTCCATCGCCGAGAGGGTCTTGCAAAACTTCAAGGAACGGGTAATCCGGATTTTCTCCTCCTGCGGTAGCGCCAACTGAGGGTCGTTGATCTCGTTGGCAAGCGTTTCGAGCTCGATGCCCAGATCCATCGCACGTTGATAACGAAGCGCCTGATCTTTCTGTAAACAGCGTTTGACGATCGCGGCTAAGCGTTTGGGCACCTCGGGCCGCAACGCTTCGAGGGGCTGCGGATCTTTTTTTAGTATGTTATTGATCACCACCGTTATATCTCGCGCGGCAAACGGCGTCTTTCCGGTAAGTAGCTGATAGCTCACAACCCCGAGTGAAAAGATGTCCGATTGTCCTGTGAGATCGCCTCCTCGCGCCTGCTCGGGTGACATATAAAGCGGGGATCCGAACCAGCCCATGACCTGCGTTTGATCACTATTAGCGCGCTGCGAGATGCCGAAATCGCCCAATTTAACGACGTCATTGGAAGTCAGCATAATATTAGCGGGTTTGATGTCGCGATGGGTGACCCCTTTGCCGTGAGCATACACCAAGGCATCGGTACACTGGCGTATCAGTTTTACTGCCTGCTCGACGGGCAACAGCGTGCTCGATTCGGTGTAGGTCTTCAGGGTGCGCGCTTGCTCCACGTACTCCATAGCGATATAACACAGACCCTGTTCGTAATTCGCGTCGTAGATCCTGAGAATGTTCGGGTGATCGAGCGCACCCGCGGTCTGGGCTTCATTGAAGAAGAGCTTTTGCTGTTGCCGTGTCTCGACATCTTCCTCGAGGGTCGTCGGTATTTTACTTACCTTAATCGCAACCTTGCGGTCGATGACGGGATCATAAGCGACGTAAACCGTGGCCATGGCGCCCTGGCCCGCGATCCCCGTGATTTGGTACTTACCGATCTTCGCCGGCAAGGCTGACACTGTATTAACGCCCAGACAAATGCAGCGGTGTTGAAGTCGACTCAACCGCGTAATCCACTCCGATCTTGCGCAGCGCGGTTAGTATTTCTTCCCCTTCCGCGTCTTCGGCCACGGTCTTCGCGCCGAACAATTGGCCCAGCTCATGCGCTGACTGTACCACTGCGTGCGCCTTCGAATTATTCATCATGTCCTTGACGAAGGTCCCATTTAGGACGATATAGTCGACCGGAATGTCGCTGAGAACCGCGATGCTCGCAGCGTTCTGGCCTAGGCAAGCTAGGGAAAAACGACAGCCAAATTCATGCATGGTGCGGATAAAATGTTGCGCCGGTTCAGCATTCGCGAGCACCGAGTCCTCGGTAGCTTCGAAGCACACCTTACCGGGCGGCACCGGATGTTCCGTCAGTAGATTCAGCACATGCTCGATTAGTCCCGGGTCCTTCAAGGAATCGCTTGACAGTTTGAATAGATATGCGCCCGTCTGCGCGGCATGGTCGCGATGGGCTGCCATCCACTGAAGGCTTTCCCGTAACAGTAAGTGCTCCAGGATGCGAACCTTAGCAGCGAAGCGGGGCGCCCCGCACTCAACCGGAACCGCAATGGCCCCCTCCTCGCCTACAAATTGCGGGTCGATCCGAAAAAGGGGCGCCAGATTCTCCGCCGGCTGCAGGGCCGTGACTCGTTGTGCGTAGGGGATGATTGCTTCATTGGACAACGCGTGATCCAGTTGACTTTCCCAGCCAATTCCTTCCTCGCGCCTGCCCGATGGCCCACCACCACCTCCCGCTAGGTCGAGTTTGTATCCCCCAGACTCTGCTACCTGTTCCGCTAACGCGCGCGCGCGGTTGAGCTGCTCTTCCGCCGTCCCTCCGTGAGGCCCGAACGCGATAACGCCGATCTGAACGCGCAATTTCAAATGTGCGCCCGTCCTTTCGACGGATATGTTCGACAAGGCTTCGTGTTGAGCGTGGACTATTGCTTCTCCCTGGGTGGGGTCCCCGGCGGGCAACACCCATGCTAGGCTAGTCCTGTCAAGGCGTGCTAACGTGCCCGGGGCCGGTAGCGACTGTTGCAAGAGTATGCCTGATTGCTTGAGGATTTCATCGAAGCGCTGAGGGTCTATGCGCTCGCCTCGGCCTTGCGGAGCTTTCAATTGCACGTGGGCAAGCAAGCCCGTTACGCCGTCCGAGTGTGCGATTGCCGCGCTCATCCTGTGGATAAACGCCTGCCGGTTTTCAAGGCCGGTGGTCCGATCATGACAGGCAGCGTGATGGATGTCATGAAAGACGGAATAAGTCGCGGCGCGAAGCGCCTGATCGATTGCCGTGACTTCGGTGGAACCGGCCAATTTGATCGCGCCACGGCGTAACTGCATGGCTAACTCATGCAGCGTAAGTGATGCCGCTTTGTTCCCTTGCTTGTCCGCGAAAACGTAAAGATCATGGTTCCCACTGATCCAAGCGAGGTAACGGCGCGCGCTCGATCCATGGCGGCCGCGGAATTGAAACGCCTGCCCAACCCTGACCTGCTTCGCGCGCTCCAACCAAATCGACCATTCCTTGCGAACGACCGGGTGTGCGCCGCCAGCCTTCACCTCGCTTTGCTTATCAGCGACGCTCTGAACAGCGCGTGACTGCATGAATACCTGCTGTTTATTACACTCCTCGATTACATGCGTAACGTTGTTTTCATATTCACCAATCCGCTCGGCATCGAGTGCTTGTATATCAGCTAAGGCTTCTTGAATTGGCGCCGCGCTATAGTCGCCGCCACCATCGATTCTCGCGGCAAGATGTTCGATAACGTCGCTTAACCTTTTCTGGTAATCTCCGCTTTGCGGTAACGCATATTGTAATCGGGCGAGCTCGTTGACGAACCGATAAACCGGATGCGAAGGATTGCTCAAGAACTCCGGTTCAGACAAGGCGAGCTTGTGAAGGGGTAGCGCTAAGCGCTGAAGCCAGGTTGGGTTACCATTGGTTGCCGCCGCATCACCGCCAATCGAGGTCGTAAGGCGGCTCACAACGTCGAGCAGATACTCATCATCCGGATGTATTGAACGCTGGTGCGTGAGGTCCTCGGTCCGGCGTTCCAGAGCAGCGACTAATCCAGCCTTGACGGCTGGGATCTGGTCCGCCCCAGCCGCGGAGAGAATTAACTCCCGTTCTACTGCAGGTAATGCGGCGATCAAATCGGAGGCGTTGTAATACGCTTCGGATCCCGCTAGCGCCGGAGAACCGCCGTGCCCTTGAACCGGACGACCGGGATCCTGGCTTCCCGGCGGGTAGGTGCCAACGGTACCTTGTCCAATCCACTGCCGAAGTTGCAATAATTTACCGACCGGGCTACGCCGACCAGGGTTGGGTGTTAGCAGCGTTGTCTGAACTGACGGCGGCGGTACGGCATAAGGGACCCGGCGTCCCACCGTAGCCTTTGGATCCCCATACATGACGCGCGAATCGTGGACCCCTTCCGGGGCTAGAATTTCCCGCGCGAGCGGCGATTCGCGTTGGATGATCGGGCGCGCGATGGGCGCCTCGTCGAGGCTGGGCAGCACATTGAGTTCTTTCAAACATTCATTCACCCGTTGATATAAATCCCCTAAATTCTCAAGCAGCGAGGCGCCCACAGCCGGATAGGTCGCTTGGCATTGCCGGGTCGTGAAATCGAAGTTGCGCAACGCATCGCCAATGAGGTTGCATAGGGCTGCCGGGCCGATTGGATTCGTCGTTCTATCGATGTCAGACCGAGACAGAAACGAGAATCTCCTTTGTAATAGGTAAAGAGTATCTTTATACCGCAGCTCGACCCGCGCGATCGCCTCGGTCAGCGAAAGGAAGTCCTCGAAATCATCCTGTTTCACCAGCACCAAGGCCTTGGCGTTTGGACGCGGGCTGATCGCCTTGGATGGGACCGGGCCGAGCTGGGACCGATCGAGAGAATCAAGCTTTCGCGCTAACGCTTCAGCTAGCGCTGGCGCTAGCTGGCCGCGGTTGTTGTGGATGAGAGTTACCGCGTCTATTAGCTCGCTCTGGGCAGCATTGCTCGCTGCAACTTTCGCTTGCTCAAACAGTTGCTCCTCGGCCTTCTGCAAACACCCGGCATATATCTTATGTACGGGATCTGCAATGAGTGTCTTCAACTTTTGGATAATCAGTTGAACTTGTGTGCGTTTAGGTTGAGGTTCAGCGCCACCAGGCTGAGCCACTACGTCATCTGGAATTGGCGATTGAATCGCCATTTTCTGGGCGATTTTTTCGAGCGACGCTAGCGCTTCCTCGTTATTATCTGTGACAGCAATTCCGATGCCGTCACCCACTGTCCAAGCAACGCGAGCAGCCAAATCGTAGGTGACGCCGGCATCACCCAGCGCCGCACTGAAACGTACGCTTATCGGATCTTGAGGGTGTAATTCGCGTGCTGGCGGTGGCGGAGCACGGACGTAGTCGATCGCCAGCAACATCCCTTGGGCGCAAAAATCTCGGATCCTACACGGGTGCGAGTCACGATCTGGGCCAATAATCGTCGCGGGCAAATCGATTGCTACCCGCGGCACACGGCGCCGCTCGCTCCCGGGTGGTTCACCGATCTTTCTAAAGGCAGACGCCTGGCTGACCATTACGGGTCGCTATAAGCAAACCGCATACCGTTCCCGCATTTCCTGTCGCGATGCACTATCCCGCGACGTAGATGCGCAAGTACAAACAAAGATACAACGTTAAGTCCCTAAGACAACGCCAATTATCCTAATGGGAACCGGGTCTGGATGGTGTATGGATTAAAGGATGGCCTAAAAATAGAGCGCCAAAATTCCGTGCCAGACTAGCGCAACAGGGACTAACCCAACAGCGCATGGAACGTTCCGAGCGCCCGCACATCTTCCGCGGCTCGGGAAGGGGCGCCGTCCACGTTGTAGGCTCACCTGTTCGGATCGCGCACGGCGTGGGCTAGTTGATGTTCCAATGTAGTCAGGGCGGATGACAAGCACTTCCTCAAGAAGCGTCCGCGCTCCCGGAAGACAAAGCGCCCGCACCCGGTGAGGGGTTACAGCAGGGTTGTGGACTTAGATTCCGTTGGATGTTGAAATGGTGGAGCCGGGGGGGATCGAACCCCCGACCTTCGCATTGCGAACGCGACGCTCTCCCAGCTGAGCTACGGCCCCACAGGACGTTGAAATTCTACCTGGCTTGGAAGAACATCGCTATACGCGAGGCGAGAATTGTTATGAGGGATGCTCTCTCTTCTCAATGCGACGCACGGCGGACCGAGTTTCTATGCAGATCTCTTTTATCGTCCCAACATTGAACGAAGAAGCCGTCATCGGCGCTGCACTTCAAACACTACAATCGGCACGAGTGCGCGGACACGAGGTGATTATTGTTGACGGGGGTAGCAAGGATGGCACGCTTGCTCTCTGTACGGGGTTAGTAAATCAGATCGTTTCCAGCGAGCGCGGACGGGCACGCCAGATGAATGCCGGCGCCGCGATAGCCCATGGCGATATCCTGGTGTTCTTGCATGCGGATACACAGTTACCGGCCGATGCCGACCTTCACGTTCTAGTGACGCTTGCACGGGCGGAATGCGTCTGGGGTAGATTCGATATTCGACTTGCTGGCGGGAACCCAGTCTACCGTTTGATCGAGTTTATGATGAATCTGCGTTCCCGTGTTTCCGGTATCGCGACTGGCGATCAAACCATCTTCGTTCGACGTAATATTTTCCAAACGCTCGGCGGTTATCCCGACATACCGCTGATGGAAGATATAGCGATTTGCCGCACACTCAAACGCTTCGCCCGCCCCCATTGTTTGCGTGCGCGTGCGGTCACCTCATGCCGACGCTGGGAAAAGCGTGGGATCTTGCGCACGATGATATTGATGTGGCGCCTGAGGCTCGCGTATGCGCTCGGGGTGAGCGCCCAGCGGCTCGCCGAGTACTATGACTAGCGTGAAAAGCGTCCTGCAGGTTTTTGCCAAAGCGCCAATTCCAGGTCAGGTCAAAACGCGTTTAATTTCTGCGTTAGGCGTAAACCGTGCAACCCATCTGTATATGAGATTAGTCCATCACACGTTGATCACAGCAAAACACTCATCGTTCGAGCGGGTCGAATTGTGGTGTTTCCCCACTACAACGCATGATTTTTTTTCGCACTGTTCGAGAACTTACGGAATTTCTCTGCGAACCCAAGAAGGACTTGATCTGGGGGTTCGCATGGCGCATGCCCTAAGCGACGGACTTGCCAGCCATGATTCCGCGGTGTTAATAGGCAGCGATTGCCCTGCATTAACCTCAACGGATCTCGATCGGTCCGCCCGGCTCTTATCCGAAGGCTATGATGCCGTGTTGGGTCCCGCGCAGGACGGGGGCTACTTCCTAATTGGACTAACGAAGATCTCCCCTTTTTTGTTCAAAGATATTCAGTGGGGAACTGACGGCGTGCTAGCGTTGACGCGAACGAGGTTATCCGCACTCATGTGGCGCTGGCGCGAACTACCGGAACGATGGGATCTCGATCGCCCAGATGACCTGCTTAAGTTCGCCCGCACGCCCGCACGCCCAACTTTCTAGCGTGATAGTCGTGACGTGCATCAGGGGCAGCATAGGATTTTTCCGGATAACTGCTTATACCAGTTCTCTTGCTAGCAGGATCCAGCGTTTCATAGTAGTTGCGCAGCAACACCGCAACGCGGTCAAGAAGTTCTCCGGCGTCGCTCACCGGAATGCACCGAGTGGTGATTTCACCAGCTGATTTCTCTAAGCTACCGAACAATTCTGATTCGACGCGATAGAGATTTGCCGCAACTCGACTCGACGCAAGCGTGTAATTGCCGTCAAGGATTGCCTGATGCAGCATAGCAATCCGACCATCGTCGACCGGTGGTGATATATTACTGTCCGCAGAGTGTGCAGTTATCTTGATGCTAAGGGCCTGGGCGCCATCGGCTCGCGCGAGCCGGCAAAGTTTAGAGTCGTCCTGTACGGCGTGGCCCTTATGCGGCAGATGATGCGTATGCTCCCTGCTGGGTTCGCCTATCCTTGGCAAACGCGAATGTTTCGTCATCGCTTAAGGTTCACACAAACTGCTTTCGTGTAACGGCGGTGGAAGAGTAATCTTTAAGCAGGTCGAATAGGATGAGAGGCCATGCTTTAATGAAGCTATTTCTGCTGTTCCCATGTCCTGAAGACCGAGATGGTTGAACTCTTGGATGTCGTTGACGAGAACGACCATGTGATCGGGTGCATGAGCCGGGAAGATATCCATAAATTTACTCTTAGGCACCGAGCCGCTCATGTATTGGTTTTTGATGCAACACAACGTCTTTTCTTACAGAAAAGGTCCGCAATCAAAAAATGCTCGCCTGGATTATGGGATTCCTCTGCGGCCGGGCATCTATGCACCGGGGAGACCTATGAGAGATGTGCTCATCGAGAATTATACGAGGAACTCGGTGTCTGCAAGGACGTAACGCTCACACGGCTCTTCGATCTACAAGCTTGCATAGCTACCGAATGGGAGTTCGTACGCGTCTTTCACTGCGAAGATGAGGGCCCGTTTACCCTGGATGCGTCCGAAATAGACCAAGGTGCCTGGTTTCCTCGGTCTTATATCGATGCGTGGATCTCCACCAGACCTCAGGAACTCACCGGAACTCTTAGACAGATCATGGCATTATTATATGTTTATAATAAATAATATAACGTATATTATTAATGTATTTTATTATAAAAAGCAACCAACTTTGAGCCCCTACTCATACCCGGATCCGGGAGATGCGCCCAAAGTCAATGGATAACATGAAGATATATAATAATCACGCTATTACGGAGATAATATCAGATTCTTTCGATGGCAAGGCGTTCGCCGAGACCTTGACGACCCGTTGCGGCGTTTACCGGATGCTCGACAACGCGGGCAAGACGATTTACGTTGGGAAGGCCAGGAATCTCAGAAAGCGCGTCAGCAACTACTTCGCCTCAAAAAGTCGCATCGGTCCCAAGGTGCGCGCGATGCTGGGTCAAGTATGCGCCATTGAAGTCACCGTCACCCACACGGAGAACGAGGCGCTTATCCTCGAGAGCAATCTCATCAAAGAACTTAATCCGCGCTACAACATCGTGTTGCGCGATGATAAAAGCTATCCGTATATTTACTTGTCGAGCGACCAAGAATTTCCGCGATTAGCGTTTCATCGAGGCGCCCGCGCTGGCGCGGGTCAATACTTTGGACCTTTTCCGAGCGCGAGCTCTGTCCGCGCCAGCATCAATCTTCTACAGAAGTTATTTTTGATCCGGCCGTGCGAGGACAGCTATTTTCGGAATCGAACGCGGCCTTGCCTTCAATACCAAATCAAGCGGTGCAGTGCGCCTTGTGTAGGCTTGGTCTCAACCGCAGCTTATCGCGAGGACGTCGAGCATGCCATCCTGTTCTTACAGGGAAAAAGCGAGCGCGTGATTGATATACTCATCGAGCGTATGGAGGCCGTTTCGTCGGCCTTGGCCTTCGAGCGAGCCGCGCGCATCCGTGATCAAATTAATCAACTAAAACTAGTGCAACAACGCCAGTGTATTACGGGCGGCACTGATGATATCGACTTCGTGGCCGGCGCGACTCGGGACGGGTGCGCATGCGTGCAGGTGCTCGAGGTGCGCTCAGGTCATATCTTGGGTCATAAAGCCTATCACCTTACGTATAGAGGTGACGCCGGTCCCGTTGATATACTCGCCGCTTTCCTACCACAGTATTATCTTACCGACCGAGCAGACCGGACGATTCCCCCGGAGATTGTGGTCAACGAAAATCTTCCCGAGGCCGAATTGATGACGAGTGCCTTGTCGCAATTTGCAGGAAAAAAGGTAACGATACGCCACCGCGTTCGTGGTGAGCGCGCTCGCTGCATCGCCATGGCGGTACAAAATACGGAATTTGCGCTCGTACAGCGTATCGCCAACCAAGCGCGCTGGCTAGAACGCCTCGCGGCGCTACAGCAAGCTTTACTGCTCGAGGCCCCAATCGGGCGTTTGGAGTGTTTCGATGTTAGTCATATGCGCGGAGAGGCGCCCCTTGCTTCTTGCGTGGTTTTCGATGCGGAAGGACCCGTGAAAACTGGCTATCGCCGCTTTAGTATTTTGGGCATAACGCCAGGAGACGACTATGGCGCACTCGCGCAAGCGTTGCAGCGTCACTATCTACGGGGACTGCGTGAGGCCCGCCCGCTTCCCGATGTGCTTTTGCTTGATGGCGGTGAAGGGCAACTGTCGCGCGCGCGGGAAACGTTCGAATCCCTAGACATCAAAGTGCCCGTGATTGTCGCAGTCGCCAAGGGGCCCTCTCGCCGGCCGGGGCTTGAAACGTTGATCATCGGCGCCAAGCGGAGAGTTTTAGACCTTCCAATGGACTCATTGGCGCTCCACCTCATACAGCAGATCCGCGATGAGGCGCACCGTTTCGCGATCGCCGGCCATCGTCTGCAACGCGCTAAAGCTCGGAACGTGTCGCCGCTTGAAGTAGTTGCGGGCGTTGGTCCGAAACGCCGCCGTGACTTGATGCAACACTTTGGAGGGTTCCAAGGGGTAGAACGAGCGGGAATCGACGACCTCAGTACGGTTAAAGGGATCAGCAAACAACTCGCCGCCAAGATCTACCATCATCTCCATGAAACCGCATGAATATACCGAATACCCTTACCGTCATTCGGATCGGCCTGATTCCGGTTTTTGTGCTCGTCTTTTATCTGCCGGTGAAATCCGCGAATATTGCCACGACGGTGATCTTTACATTAGGCGCTCTGACCGACTGGCTCGATGGTTATCTCGCCCGCCGCTTGCAACAGACCTCCGTGTTAGGGGAGTTTTTAGATCCCGTGGCCGACAAACTGATGGTGGCTATCGTATTGGTGCTCCTGCTGCAACAAAACCCCTCGGTATGGCTGGCCCTTCCGGCCGCGGTCATCATCGGACGCGAAATCACCGTCTCGGCAC
>JBOIDM010000119.1:0-5925 GCA_050740575.1 Gammaproteobacteria bacterium | reverse complement strand
ATTCGAGACCATCCCAGCGCGCTGGGCACGGAGGACACGGGCGGCCGGGACGGACAGCCCCGGCGGGGCCGCCCGCCCCGCCGGGGTGATGCTTAAATGACTACGACCCCTTCAGGGGAATTACTTTGAGATGACGATAAAGTCGACACGCCGATTTTGATACCGGCCTTCGTCGGTGTCATTCGTCTCGATGGGGTTGCCCTCCCCCATGCCGACCGGCTCGAGCCTGGTCCCCTCGATGCCCTGGCTAATCAGATAGTCCACCACCGCCTCGGCCCGCCGCTGCGAGAGGCCCAGGTTGTAAGCGTCGGATCCGACGCTGTCGGTATGTCCCTCGACCCGCACACTCACACTGGGCGCATCGCGTAGCTCCTGCACGGCCTGACCCAGGACCGTTTCGGATTCCGGCGTGAGCGTGGCGCTATCGAAGGCGAAATTGACGCCCTGGAGCCGCATGAGGGTCGCGCCCACCTTGGGGCAGCCACCGGCGTCCACCTCCACTCCGGCGGGGGTACTCGCACAGGTATCAAGGCAGTTATTGACGCCGTCGCCATCGTCATCGGGAGCGCAGGGATCGGGCGCCGGCACCGGTGCTGGCGCGGGCGCCGGTTCGGGCTTCGGCGGATAGTCTCCACCGCAGAGTAAAAGGCTGGTCGCCGCGCCAAAGGCGACACCTGCCGCCGCGGCTTCCACATCGGAATCTTCCGGATCATCCGCAACGGCTTCGTTAATACCGTACCCCATACCGGCGCCAATGATCGTGCCGCCGATCGTGCACCAGGGCTGGGGGATCTTGACGAGCGGCTCGCCGGCGCAGCCAACGAGCATGATTCCGGAGACGCTGAGAGCGATCAGGGTACGTAGTTTAAACATGCTGTCCTCCCTCTACTATTGTTGTGCGGGCACGAGACTACAGTATTTATACTGTTGTTTCAACATATTTTCTAATCAGTTGTGTCACATATCTGCAACAAGCTTCAGGTAACGGTTAGCTCAATGCGCCAGAGAGTCTATCTTACGGACCGCGCGCGCGATAGCGCGGCTCAGCGTGGCGAGCGCGCGCCCATAAGCCGGCGCGACGGCGTCGTAACCTTCGCCAGCGATGGGCTCGTGTACGACCGATCGGCCCGTGGTAGGTTTGCCGCCCGGCAGACGGCGTACCGACCAGATGGCCTCGACACTCGCATCGCTCCCGAGCACCGCCTCGAAGCGCAGGATATCGACGGCCACTCGCAGATGAGCCTCCCGGCTTGTATTTTCGGAATAGACGGACACTCGGGAGGTGCCGAGCAGTTGTGAAAGCGTACGCGCGATGAAACGGGGGATCTCGCTCTTGAGCGGTTCGGCCCAGCGGTGCTGCTCCAGGATCGCCACCTCGTTCGTCCCGATCCGCACCACGAGTTGGGGACGGTCTACCACCTCCGGCAAGGTCACGGGGCCGACAACGATAGGGGCCCCAGCGTCGGCGGCGGGCGCGTTGGCGGCCAGCCCCGCCACGCCCAAGGTATAGAAGCGCTCCTTGGGCGGGCTGCCACAACCCACGAGAACCATGACGCCGAGCCACACAACGCCGCGGATCACGGTTGATCCGCCTGCTTGCCGCGGATGAGTGTTTCCGGATGACGCTCCAGCGTGTCCGCGAGGATGCGCAGCGACTCCGCCGTGCGCGTGAGGGCGCGCAGCGCGGCGCGCAGGTCCTGCTGGAGCGGCGCGTCCGAGGCCAACGTCTGCTCCGTGCTCGCGAGCGTTTTCCGCGCCACCTCCAGCGCGGCGCGCACCGCCGGCGCGACGTCCTGATCGAGACGCTGGACCAGCGCGTCCATGCCTTTCAACGTGCGGACCAGCGCGTCCAGCGCCTGGCGCGCATCGGCGCCGATCTCGTCGAAGGAGATCTGCTCGATCTTCTTGGCGACGCTGGCGAGCATCACTTGCAGCTCTTCGAGGGCGCCCGGTGTGCTTGGCATCACCGGGGGACTCTTGGACCAGTCGACCGTGGCCGGAGGCGCCCCGGGGAAGTGGTCGAGCGCGATGAAGATCTGGCCGGTCAACAGGTTCCCGGAGCGCAATTGGGCGCGGAAGCCGCGCGCGACGAGTCGGTCGAGCAGCGCCTTGCGTGCATCGGGTTGGGTTCGCGCACGAGGCTTGCGATTGCGCGCAAGCAACCGGTCCGTATAGAGATCGATCTCGACGGGAAACCGGAACACTTTTCTTGCGGAATCGAACTCCACATCGATCGACTTGACCTCGCCGATGACCACCCCGCTGAAGTCGACCGGCGCGCCGGGCGACAAACCGCGCAGCGACTCGCCAAAATAGACCACGAAGGTCGCAATCTCTCGCACCGGGCGCTTCATCGCCGCGGTCTGGTCGGGAAAAAGAGTAAACAGCGCGCCCTTTTCAGCCGCCGCCTCGATCGCCGCGCCCGGCGGCGCCTGAAACGCGATGCCGCCGAGCAGGATCGAAGTCAGCGATTGGGTCTGTACCTTTACCCCGGCGGCATCGAGCGTGAGGTCGATCCCGCTCGCTTGCCAGAAACGGGTGTTGGCCCTGACATACCGATCGTAAGGCGAATACACGAAGATCCTGAGCGTCACGCCCTTACCGTCTTTATCGAGCGCGAAAGCCACGACCTGGCCCACCTGAATGCGGCGGAAATAAACCGGCGAGCCGATGTCGAGCGAGCCGAGGTCCTCGCCGCTCAGCACGAACTCCCGACCAGGCAGATCGGCGGTGACGATGGGCGGCGTCTCGAGGCCGATGAACTTCCGCTTGCGCTTGGCGGACTTGCCGACGTCGACGCCGATGTAGGAACCCGATACCAGCGTGCCGAGGCCGGAGATCTGGCTCCCGGCGATGCGCGGCCGCACCACCCAGAAGCGGGTGTCCTCGACCAGGAAGCCTTCCGCTTGATGAGTCAGTTGCGCCGTTGTGATCACCCGCGAACGGTCTTCGGAGAATTCGATGTTCGTCACCGTGCCTATATTGACGTTCTTGTATTTGATCGTGGTCTTGCCCGCCTCTAGCCCTTCGGCAGTCTTGAAGGTGATCCGGATCGTGGGGCCGCGCTCGAGGATCGCCATGACCGCGAGCCAGCCGCCGATGAGCGCCGCCACGATCGGGATGATCCACACGACCTGTACGGATCGGCGGCGGCCCGGCATGGCCAGCGCTTCGGGGATCTCGGTCGCATCCGGCGGCGCCTCAGGCATGGCCCTCGTTCACCGGCTCCCAGATGAGGCGTGGATCGAAGGCCGATGCCGCGAACATGGTGAGGACCACCACCGCCCCGAAGGCGATCGCCCCAGGGCCGGCATGGATCGTCGCGAGCGACTGGATCTGCACCAGCGCGGCAAGGATCGTAACCACATAGATGTCCAGCATCGACCAGCGGCCGACGAACTCGACGAAGCGGTAGAGGCGGGCGCGCTCGTAGCGACGCCACGGCCAGCGTCTCTGCACCGAGACCAGGAGCAAGGTAAGCGCAATCAGCTTGGCAAGCGGCACCACGATGCTTGCGAAAAAGACCAGCGCCGCGAGCGGCCAGGACCCGCTCGTCCACAGGAACACGACACCACTCATGATCGTATCCCGCTGGGAGTCGAACAGGGAGTTGGTATCCATGATCGGCAGCAGGTTCGCGGGCACATAGAGGATGTAGGCGGCAATCAGTAACGCCCAGGTCCGGGCGATGCTATTGGGCTTGCGGTGATGCAGGCGGGCGCCGCAGCGGGGACAGCGCGCCGGGGCGTCCACGGCGGCCGGTCGGCTGACGAGCGCGCACGCATGGCAGGCCAAGAGACCGAGGCGTGCGGCGGTCGCAGCGCTCATACTCGCGCCCATATTTCGTGCGGGTTGAACGACGACGCCGAGGCGGCGAGCAGCAGGATTAGCCCGCCGAAGGACCAGAGCGCGACGCCGGGCACGATGCTCGCGAGGTGGGCGAGCTTGACCAGCGACACCAGCAAACCAAGCATGAACACCTCCACCATGCCCCAGGGCTTTATCGCCTGTATAAAGCGCAGCAACCGTCCGGCGCCGGGCGGCGCCCGTCCTAGCCGCAAAGGCATAAGCAGATAGATCATGCCGCTGATCTCGATCGCTGGGATCAGCGCCGTGGTCAGGAACACGAGCCCGGCCACCATCCGCATGTCCTGGTCCCAGAGCGCGTGCACGGCGCCCAGAAGACCGGTCGCGTTTCGCTGGCCCTGAACCTCGAGGCCTACGAGCGGGAAGGCGTTTGCGAGCAGAAGCAGAACCCCCGCCGCGAGCGTGAAAGCCAGCGTGCGGTCAATGCTTTCGGGCAGTTTGCGGTAGAGGACCGCGCCGCAGCGCCGGCAGCACGCCGCACCGCCCGCCGGCAGCGCCGTCTCGCGCTGGAGCAGATCGCAATCGTGGCAGGCGATAAGCGTCGGGGCCGTCATGGGTCGAACTCAGGGCGCATTAAACCCTCAATCGCTGCGGAACCGCAAGTGTAGATACCGCCTTTGTGGTCAAGGGTATTTAAAACGGAATGTGGTTTGGTTGATGTTTTAGCACGCCAAAGCAGCCCACGTAGAATGGGTTGAGCGTAGCGATACCCATCACACTCACGAGCCTTGGTATGATTTGCCGATGGTTAATTATCGGCGCAACCTTCTCGTCGGCGGGAGCTATTCCTTCACGGTCAGGAGGCTACTGTTCGTTCCTCCTGGATCATCAGGACATTGGAAGATTTCCCCCGGTTGACAAGCTGCTTTGTATTGTGAGGGCCACAATGAAACTCCTTGACGTCGTTGCACTAACAGAAGACATCCCGGAGAGATGTTTGCTAAGTGGGCACGTTGGTACCATTGTCGAGCAACTAACGCCCGAGGTTTTTGAGGTCGAATTTGCGGACATTAACGGTGGGCGGATAGCCCCAAAGACCCAAATTATCATCGGTGATGAAACCGGTGCCCGGCAACAGGCATCCATCGACCGTACCGTGGATTGAGAGGATTGAACATCGACTCGAATTGCGAACGAAACTTACCGTAAGTTGCACCGGAGGAAGCACCCCCAATTCCCCCACCAATAAACCGCGCCTGCTCCCAGCAACCAATGCCTCGTGTACGCTATCACCAGGCTTCCACCCGCCCACCCGCGGCGATGCGTACCACCGCATCTGGGTATCGGGCGCGCGCCTCGGGAAACTCGGCCGGATGAAGGCAGGCCGCCAGGATTTCTAAGGAGTCGACAATACGCGGGCCGGGTCGGCTGAAATAATCGGACCCATCGACGACATAGACCCGGCCGCTTCGAACCGCGGGCAACTCCTCCCACCCGGCAGCGCGCTGCAAGTGAGGCAAATCATCTAAGGTGCGTGGCACGGTGCATCCACAGCAGGCGATCATCAGGACTTCGGGCTGCGCCTCGATCACACTCTCCCAGAGGATGCGTCTCGAGTCTTCCCCCTTCTTACCGAGGATCTCTTCGCCCCCGGCGATCTCCACGAGCTCCGGTCCCCAATGCCCGCTGCAGAACGGGGGATCTATCCACTCCATCAGAAAGCAGAGGGGGCGATCGCTAGTATTCATAGCGCGAGCACGTACCTGCTCTATCCGTTCTTGCAGCGCGCTCACCACAGCCTCGCCGCGCTCGGCCACTCCAAGGGCCGCGGCTACCTTGCGGATGTCCTCCAAGATATCCGCAAGACCGGCGGGCTCCAAGTTCACTACCTGCGGTGGCTCGGGCAGTGACCGGGCGAACGCCGCGACCGAACCATACCCAACCGCGCAGACATCACAGAGGCGCTGGGTCACGATAACCTCCGGACGCAACCCGCGTAGCAGCGCCTCGTTCAGTGTATAGAGGGAACCTGTCGCGGCGAGCGTCTCGCGTACCCAGCGGTCTACTTCAGCGCTCGGCAAGCCCGCCTGGTGGATGGCACAATGCGTTACCCGCGGT
>JBOIDM010000118.1:0-7257 GCA_050740575.1 Gammaproteobacteria bacterium | reverse complement strand
CGCAGGAACTGCGGCTGATAGCTGCAGGCGTAGCTGAAGGTCGGCAGCATCTGCGCGGGCCGCATCGAGACGATGGAACCGCGTTTCATCCCCGCCCCCGTGCGGTTGCCGAGATCGCCGATCACGACGATGGTACCCGCCAACATGCTGACCCCGGTAAAGTCGCCGGAGTTTCCGCCGATCGCGATCAGTCCCTTGCGCATGGCGTGACCGATCTCGTTGCCCGCATTGCCGTGGATGATGATTTCCCCGCCGCGAATGCCGGCCGGACTCCCCCGATAGGCGCTGCCGATCATGTGTCCGGCATTGCCCTTGATGACGATCCGGCCTCCGGACATCTCGGGTGCGACCCAGTCCCCGGCGTCGCCTTCGACGAGGATCCCCCCGCCCGACATCCCGGCGCCGAGGTGCATTCCGATGCGGCCGTGAATCACGATCCGGCCTTCGCCCATGCCCGCGCCGACAAGTTTCACGCGCGCCAGATCGCCTTCCAGATGGATTTCACCGCTATAGCTGCCCTCGACTCGAAAAAACTCGCCCAGCTCGATGCGTTCGTTCCCGTATTGAAGCGGAAGCTTGGTGATCTCACCGATGCTCAAACCGTTGAGCTTCGCCGGGGTGATGACCTCGGCCTCGAGTGGGACTTCCGGTTCGTGCTTGAGTACGAGCTTCAGGCTCATCGTAACTAGCCGTTCAAGTCGCCGCTTGAAGGATCTCGTACAGTCCGATCCGGTACTGGCCCAGATCTCCGCCGTAATTTCCAGCCGAGATCCGCAAGGCGCCGCTCCCGGAAGCCGCATTGATGCCGACGCGCATGGCGTCCTGGACCGCCCGCAGCTCTAGTCCATCGATCACGATCTCCAACACGCAACCGGCGTCAAGGGGGACTTCGGTTGCCGCGGAAAACGCCCGCAGCGTTGGACAGTAAGCATCGTTCGTGGAGGCCGGTAGGCCCTTGTAACGCGATCCGGGTTTGCTGCCACTGCGCACGACGCCGTTGGGAAACGGCAAAATCACACCGGGAACGGCGCGCATCGCGTCGGCCGCAGCCTCCGCTGCTTCCAAGGTCCGGGTTTGATCCGGACCGTGGATCAAGAGATTCCCGCCGCCCACCGCAGGCTGGATATTAAAGCGGTCTTCGACCACGAATTCGCCATCCATCACGGGAATCCGCCAGTAGCGGCGCCCGTCCAGGGACTTGCCGATCTGATAGCCGTCGCCGAAGAAGCGGAGCTTGCCACCGACGCTCACGCCCTCGCCCGCGGTGAGACCGTTGAAACACGAGGTGCTCGGGCAGGTCATCACGCACTGGCCTATCCGTTCGAGCAGCCGTTTTCCGGCTCCCTCCAAACTGGTTGAAAACAGCAATACGCTGATCCCGGGACGCGCATCGGGCGTCTCCTCGGCGGACAGTTCCCTTTCGATTCCAGCCTCGCATTTACAGCCGATCACCGAGGTCGCGAATCCGGTCATCGACCGTGCAGCCGCGAGGGCCCACACGGGCGTGGCCGCGGTGATGATGACCCGCGCGCCCCACATGGCAAACGCCTCCGCGAAGGTGTCGATAACCTCGGTGGATTGAATATGCATGGAGCAGGATTTTATTCGAATTCTTATCGTTCTAGGACCGTCGGTATCACCTGGTGGTGGTGCAGATACCGGTCCGTGACCGCATAGTTCTCAAATACAATACTATAGTTGTCCTCGAAGAATGGCTTAATGCTGTTTTCGATCGCGGCATCGTACGCGGGGGCCGCATGCAGGACGCGCCCCTCGTGGTCACAGCGGAATTCGTGGTCTTCGATGACCGCGACACCGTCCTTGATCACGTAGCGCGGCGTGCTGAACATGCGTTCCTTGTCGTCGTGCTCGTCGTAAATCGTAATGTCGGCATCGGCCCCCACACCGAGGTGCCCCT
Source organism: Gammaproteobacteria bacterium (assembly GCA_050740575.1). Lineage (GTDB taxonomy): Bacteria > Pseudomonadota > Gammaproteobacteria > JACCXJ01 > JACCXJ01 > USCg-Taylor. The sequence continues at coordinate 5,339 of JBOIDM010000118.1, read as the reverse complement.
TGTCTTTCAGCCCGAGCGCGCGCGCGGGACCGGCTCGGGTGATGATAGCGATCTCCTCCAGGGTGTACTCGCGGTCGAGCTTGTCGGCCAGTACGGTTTGGCGGATCGCCTTTTGGTTCACCTTTCGGATTTCTTGATTGCGAAACTCCCGATCCATGAGCAGCCGGATCAAACGCGGGTACATCATGAAGGAACCGCCATTGGGATGGTCGGTCGATAGGACGATTCGCCACGGGTCCTCGGATAACAGGAACAGCTCCAGTCCGATCGCCCACTGCAGCGCGTGCATATAGACGTTTTCTTGATAGGTGAAGGGCACGATCCCGCACCCGCTTTCGCACTCGGTATCGGCGTTCACCCATTTGTTGCCGCTGATCCCGCGCAACAAGTACGCGAGGGGCGCATCGGCGGTCATCGCCGTGGCCTTACCGAACATGACCTGGCCGACATCGGCGGTAATATTCGGGTGCTTGTTGATGTAGTCCGCGATTTCGGGACCTTTCGAGGTCGGGTTCTTCCCCGGTTCCCCTCCGTAGCTGTGGAACTGCACGTGCGCGATATGCGCCCGCCGTCCCTCGGCCGCCCGCATGGTCTCCAGAGTGGTCGTGTAGTTGCCGCTGTGGCCGAGGTTGTTGCAATGGATGTGCGGGGGGTGAGGCAGGCCGAGATCGTCGACGGTTTTGATAAACGCCTGGATCACACCCAGCGGCGTGAGATCGAAGTGGTCGATCTTCTCGTTGACGTTTGTGATGTTCGTGTTGCGGTGTCCCTTCCAAAGCTCGTCGCTCCCGGGGTTCACCAATTTGACCGCATAGGCCTTGGTCGCGTTGACCCACCAGGCCACCGCTTGGCGAAAGTCCTCGTGTCGCCCTGCCTTGAGCAAGTCGTACAAGAAAACGTTGTTGCCGAGGAGCACATAGAACCCCTTGTCGATTATCGGGGTGTCGTGAAATTCCTCCAGCACGTGGCGGGCGCCGATCGGGGTGACTGCCGCTTCCATCGCCGTCGTGTACCCGAGTGCGGTGTAGCGGTAACCGGTGGCGAAGGTAGAAGGCACCACGCCCCCGGTGCCGGAACGGGTGACGGAGGTGCCGGGATGCACGTCGAGTCGGTGGTCCTCGGGCTGGAGCTTGCGCGCGAGATTGACCTTGGGTCCCGCGATATGACAATGGATGTCGATGCCCCCCGGCATGACCACCATGCCTTGCGCGTCGATGCGTTTTGCCGTCGCGGGAACCTCCGCCACGATCTTTCCCGCGTTGATGCAGATGTCCCGGATCTCGCCATTCATTCCGTTGACCGGATCGTAGATCCGGCCATTCGATATGCGTAGCATCGGCGCTCGCGTTCCTAGGCCACCTTGGTGTAGCGCTTGCGCTTCTCGGTCAGCAGCTCGCGCACTCGGTTCTTGATTGCGGTGAGCACCTCTTCGTCGCTCGGATACGGCGACTCGAATGCCGGACGCAAGGTAATCGGCACATCGTCCATGCGATAGACCGTCCCCGACGTATTGATACCATAGGTCGCGGTCGTGAAGGCGACCTTGGCCAACTGGGTGGTGTCGGTGGGTTTGGTGTCCAAGGCGATCACGGGAATGCGCTTCATGTGCTCGATGGCCGGGCGCGGAAAATTGGACGCCGGATCGCTCGCGATGATCATGGCCGCGTCCGCCTCGCCGCGGGCGAGCAGATCCACCGTCGTGTATTCGCCGGGGTTGAAGCGTGGGTAGCCGCGGCTGAAGTTGACCCCAAACGGAAAGCCTGTCTGCCAGGAAACGACGTTGTCGGCCCCGGTAACATTGCCGTGGCCTCGCACGGGCTTGGCCACGAAGTGGGTAAATTCATTCAGGTCCGTGGCGAGCGCCAGCAAGGCGCCGGAATTGAAATGCCGTCCGCGGGTCATGGTCAGCCCCATGCCGAAGAACAAGACCCCGTAACGGCAACTTTTCATCCGCTGCGCTAGGTCCTCCATGGTCGCCAGGGGCACGCCCGTGCGCTCGGCCACGTTCGGATCGACCCTGCGGCCTTTGACGAAGGCCCGCAGGGCCCACAAGAGCTCGAAGTCATGTCCGGGTTTGATTTGGATGAAGAGGTCCGCCACCGGCGCGCTCGGTGTGCGCCGCACATCGACCAGGACCACGGTGCGGTCTTTCCTGCCATTGGGAATATACCGTCCTTTCGGAGTGACCGCGTAGCGGGTGAAGTGGCGCGGATGCGATTCCGCGGGGTTACCGCCCCAGTAGACGACCAGATCTGCGCGGTTCTTGATTTCACCGAGCGTGGCCGTGCTTTCGCCGACGCCTTGGAAGGCGATGCCCGAGGGACCGTGGCAGACCGACGTGGTGGTGTCGATATTGCCGTGCATGAGATCGCAGATCGCCACCGCCTGGCGCTGGGCCTCGCAGGTGGTGTCGCTCAAGCCGTAGATGATCGGCAGCCGCGCCGCGACGAGGATCTGCGCGGCGGCCTCGACCCCCTCCTCGGTGGTGGCGGCTTTGCCGTCGATCAAGGCGAACGGACGGTCTTCGATGGTATGTTCCGCGAACCAGGCGCGTCCTAGCGTGCACGCGTTCTTGGCCTTGGTGATGCGCTTCGCATCCAGATCGACGGTCAGATCCATATCGTCGCACACGCAACCGCAAAAGGTGCAGGTGGCATGTTCCACGGTCCGAATATTGTCACTCATATTTTCACCTCGGAAAATCTGCGCTGTGTGATCGTCTATGCCGGCGCTGAAATAACAGGGCAGGGTCGGATCAAGGGACGGGGCCTTCCACAAGCTCCACGCTGACCTCGAAATTTTTGGACATCGGCATTCCGGTCGCGGCGGTATCGCCGCCCATGAGCTGAGAGCTCGGCGGACCATAGGCAATAAACAACATGCCTGCGGGCAGGTCGGTGGGTTTGCGTCCCTTGCAGCGCACGACGGTCTCGCCGATGTCCGTGGCTAAGCGCACCGCATCACCTTCCTTGATTCCAAGCCGAGCCATATCATCGGTGTTCATTTCCACCGTTGAGGTCACTTCCCGGTACTCTTTCTTGAGCTTTCCCGCATTCAATGACGTGCCCTGTTTGTTGTTCCGTCCCGGGATCAGGATCATCGTTTCGGCCATAATCAATCGTTAATTAATACGCCTCGAAAAGGTCGTCTCTCTGGCGACGGGATTGCTTACACAAGGACCGGATTTCATGATCGCACTTCTAACATTTCCCTGGTGAACCGTCAACGTTTTGCCGCGCCGATTGGGCGAGCCTGTGTTAGGTATGGGAGTCTTGGGTGTTATATCATTAATCAATCAAATGAATTTCCCGTGATATGCCTGACTCTTCCGCAACGCTGCTACCGGAGGCTACGCTCGGCGCTCCGCACGATAGCCTGACCGTCACCGTCAGCGCGCCGGCGCGTTTGCACCTGGGCTTTATTGACATGAGCGGAGATCTCGGGCGGCGTTTCGGGGGACTCGGCTTGACCTTGAGCGGGATCCAGACGCGCCTGAGCGTCGCGCGCTCGCCGGGCATCCATGCGAAGGGTCCATCGAGCGGGCGCGCGGAGCAGTGCGCGCGGATGCTGCTTCGGACATTGGACTTGAAGGGCGGGGTATCGATTGCGATCGAGGAGGCGATCCCGGAACACGTGGGACTCGGCTCGGGAACCCAATTGGCCTTGGCGATCTGCGCCGCGTTCGTACGCCTGTTCGATCTTGATAGCGATCTGTATCAACTTGCGAAACTCACCGAGCGGGGAGCGCGCTCGGGGATCGGACTGGCCGCGTTCGAGAGCGGCGGATTTCTTGTCGATGGCGGGCGTGGACGCGCGACAGTGGTGCCACCGGTGCTGTGTCAGGCCGCGTTTCCGCCGCCATGGCGGATCCTGCTCATTTCCGACCAAGCCCGGACCGGGTTGAACGGCAGCGAGGAGGCCGCGGCGTTTAAACAGATCCCGCCGATGGCCACGCAGATATCGGCGCATCTTTGCCGGGTGCTGTTGATGCAGGTCCTACCGGCCTTGGCCGAGCATGACTTCGACGCCTTCGGCGCCGGAATCACCGCTATTCAAGAGGCGGTCGGTGACTATTTCGCCCCCTACCAGGGTGGCCGGTACAGCAGTCCGCGAGTCGGGGAGGTCCTGCGCTGGCTGCAGGACGAGGGCCTGCGAGGGGTGGGACAGAGCTCCTGGGGTCCGACCGGATTCGCGCTTGTCGACAGCGCTACTCGCGCGCATGGCTTATGGCAACGAGCCACAGAGCAATGGGGAGCGCCTTTAAGCTTCTCGGTCTGCGGCGGGCGCAATAGCGGCGCCGAGATTGGCGTGCGCAAAAAGGCTGCGTGATCTCAAGAGCGAAGTTGCGCTGGCCGCGAATGCTCGCCGAATTTATTGGGAAGTAAACGGACGGTAAAATGAAAGACCCCTATTTATTACACATGTTCAACCCGACGAAGAACGTTAGCCCGTTCGACGTCAATATGGCCTATGAGGCCGAGTTCAACGGCGTGATCCCCTATACCAACGTTACCTTGGAGGATATCCACGCATTGACCCAAGACACGATATTCTCTCGCAGCCCTACCGGCGTGAAGCGGACCGGTATTTTTATCGGGGGCCGTGACTTCGGGATGGCTATCGACATGTTGGAGGCGGCGAAAACAGCCATGGTGCCGCCCTTCGAAGTTTCCGTATTCGCCGATCCGAGCGGGGCAATCACCACCGCTGCGGCGCTCATGGCCAGTGTCGAGACGGCGCTTAGAAAGAACGGCCGCTCGCAGGGATTGTCCGGCGCCAACGTCTATATCTTCGGTGGGACGGGACCCGTCGGTGTGTGCGCGGGGATCTTGGGATCGAACAGTGGCGCAAATATGTTTCTCGCGAGCCAGCGCGGCACCGAGGCCGCCATGAAGGTGGCGGCGCCCTACAACGAACGTTACGGCGTCAAACTCCAGGGCGCCGACAGCAGCACTGACGCGGCCATACGCGCGTTTCTGCCTCGGGCGCATGTGGTCGTCGGCGCCGCCAAGGCCGGATTTCAAGTGCTGTCGCGCCATCAACTCGCGGCTGCGGCCGAGCTTCTGGTGGCGGCCGACGTGAACGCGGTGCCCCCGGCGGGGATCGAGGGCGTCGGGGTCAATGACAAGGGCAAGGCGCTCGAATCGACGCCGGCCAAGGCCCTCGGTTTCGGCGCCTTGGCGATCGGCAATGTCAAATACCAGGTTCATTTTCGTTTATTTCAACTCATGATTCAGGCGGCCAAACCCGTGTATCTCGATCACGTCAAGGCCTTTGAGGTGGCCCGGGAGATCGCCGCTGGCTGAGCCCGCTTACCTCATCGTCGGCCAATCGGGCCG
>JBOIDM010000117.1:0-2119 GCA_050740575.1 Gammaproteobacteria bacterium | reverse complement strand
TGCTTGGAGATGCTCGTAGGCGGACTCGCGATCGACCGCTTGTTCATAGCGCCCATAGAGGGGGCTCATCCGGAGGATGGCCGAGAGTTCCTCGCTGCTCGCGGGACCCATGCGGGAGGCGGGCGGGCGGATGCGCGTGCGCTGCACCACGCCGGGGACGCCGGTCTCATCGAGGAACGAGACCAAGGCTTCGCCGACCGCGAGCTCCGTGATGGCGGTACGAACATCAAATGCGGGATTGGCGCGGAAAGTGTCCGCGGCCGCCCGTACGGCCTTCTGATCGCGCGGGGTAAACGCGCGCAGCGCGTGTTGGACGCGGTTGCCCAATTGACCCAAGATGCTCTCGGGGATGTCGAGCGGGCTTTGAGAAATGAAATAAATCCCCACCCCCTTGGAGCGAATGAGCCGCACGACCTGTTCGACCTTCTCGGTGAGGGCCTTGGGCGCCTCGTTAAACAGCAGGTGGGCCTCATCGAAGAAGAATACCAGCTTCGGTTTTTCGAGATCACCGACTTCGGGAAGCTCTTCGAAAAGCTCGGACAGCAACCACAGCAAGAACGTGGCATACAACCGCGGTTGCTGCATCAGCGAGTCGGCACGCAGCAAGTTCACATACCCGCGGCCTTCGGCATCGGTGCGCATGAAATCGTAAATATCCAACGCCGGCTCGCCGAAGAGCCGATCGGCGCCTTCTTGTTCCAGGACCAGCAAACCGCGCTGGATCGCACCGAGCGAGGCCTTGCCGACCGTGCCGTAGGTCGTCGTCAGGTTGGAAGCGTTCTCGCCCACGAAGTCGAGCATGGCCCGGAGATCCTTGAGGTCGAGCAACAACAGCCCCTCGTCGTCGGCGAGTTTGAAGGCGATGTTTAAGACACCCTCCTGGGCGCTGTTGAGCTGCAGGAGCCTGGTCAGCAAGAACGGCCCCATCTCCGAGATGGTGGTCCGCAGCGGGTGGCCTTGTTCGCCCGCGATGTCCCAGTACAGCGTGGGAAAACCCTGGGGTGTAAGCTCGCCAAGACCCACCTCGTGCGCACGTTCGCTGAGCTTGGGATCGGCGGTACCGGGTTGGCTGGTTCCCGACAAGTCGCCTTTGACGTCGGCTAAAAAGACCGGCACGCCTCGGCTAGACAGGCCCTCGGCGAGCACCTTCACGGAGACGGTCTTGCCGGTGCCGGTGGCCCCCGCGATCAATCCATGCCGGTTCGCGAGCTTGAGCAAAAGGTGCTGTGAGGTGTCGCCCTTGCCTATGAATACAGCGTTATCGGAGTGCATGATAGTCGATTCCCAGGTTGCGGATGAGAGAAGTCAAGGCCGTGGCCATTAGCAATCATGCGCTATTCTACCTGGAACCCGTCTGCGCGACGGTTAAGGGCCGCGCGTCGCGACCGATCTTTGGCATTGGCGATCGCGAGCCAAATTTCCTATACTCGCGATGTAAGCGGGGATTGCCCCAGCGGGTCACAGCGCGAGGAGGATCTATGAACGATAAATACAAAAATATCCTGATGGTTTACCCGAAGTTTCCGCCGACCTATTGGGGCTCGCAATACTACCTCCCGCTCATCGGCAAAAAAGCTGCGATGCCGCCATTGGGGCTCATCACAATCGCCGCGATGACGCCGGCGGAGTATCAAATCCGCTTGGTCGACCTGAACTGCGAATCCCTGCAAGAAACCGATCTGGCGTGGGCCGATATCGTTTGCCTCTCGGCTATGCTTACCCAAAAGTCTTCGTTATTCGAAACTGCGGCACGCGCCCGAGCCGCGGGGAAGCTGGTCGTATTCGGTGGCCCCTATCCGACGGCCTGTTCCGAGGAATGCGTCCCCCATTGCGATGTGCAGGTCTTGAACGAGGGCGAGATCACCTGGCGCGAGTTTCTCCAAGACCTGGGGCAGGGCACCTATAAAAGCGTCTATACGACGCCCGATAAGCCCGATGTCACACAAACGCCGGTGCCGCGATTCGATCTGCTCAATCTCGATTACTACGCGATGAATTCGGTGCAGTTCTCACGGGGCTGCCCTTATCTATGCGAATTCTGCGACATCACGGTGATGTTCGGGCGCAAGCCGAGAACCAAGACACCGCCGCAGATGATGAAGGAGCTCGACGCGATCTA